>JASJBY010000334.1 GCA_030066245.1 Gammaproteobacteria bacterium | reverse complement strand
ATTGGCGCCATCAGGTAGCCGCCGGATTTGACTATCTCAACCATAGAGACCTGACCCAAGGAGGAAGACTGGAATATACAGCGACCGCGCGGAAAATTCTCCCGATCAGGCGGGCTTTTTCGGCGTCTCAGCCGACTCCTTCGCGCCAGAATCGGCGGCGGGTCTGGCGGTCCCTGCGAAGCCCTGTCACGCCGCCGCGGGCGCACAACCTGAGACTGACGGCACCGGCAGTCGCCGTGTCGATAAGCTCGGCACCCACGGACTGCCAGCGCTCGACGACGGCTTCGCTGGGGAAGCCCCAGCGATTCCCATACCCGGCCGAGACCACGGCTACCTGCGGCGATGTCGCGTCAACGAAAGAAGCGCTCGATGAGGTCGCACTCCCATGGTGTGGCACGACGACAACATCGACGGCTCCCGGAAGTCCGCGCTCTAGTAGTTCTCGTTCCGCGTCAGCCTCGATATCTCCGGTCAGCAGGATGCTGTGCGCGCCCGTGGAAACAAGCAGTACGCACGATGCATCGTTGCCGCTTGCACCCGCGGCGGATCCCGGATGCAAAATGCGAAACCGGACGTCATCCACGATCCACTCGAGACCGGCCCGGCATGCCTCCGCACCCGCCAGGGACTCACCTGCGAGTACCTTGCCGGTGTCGATGCCGGCTGCGAGCGTTTCGAAGCCACCGCTGTGGTCGATATCGTCATGCGAGATTATGAGCCAGTCGATGCGCGATATTCCCTTCGATTCGAGGAACGGCAACACCACCTGTTCTGCCGCACTACCGCCGCTTTGATACGCAATGCCCGTGTCGAATACGAGCGTTCGGCTCGGGGTCCGGGTAACAACGGCCAGGCCCTGGCCGACATCCAGCACGTGCAGGTCTGCACATCCTCGAGGCGGCGGCTTCGGACTATGGAGGACAAGCGCCACGACGGCAATCAAGGCAAGACCGCGACCCGGCCAGCCACGCGGCAGCAACGCCCAGAGTGCCGGCATCACGACGACGGGCCACGCTGAGGCATCCAGTGCCGGAATCCTGATGTCGGCCAGTGGCAATTGGCGCATGGCCTCGACGACGGAGTCGACCTCTACAATTGTCGCCGCGGCGACGCGCAGCAGCGTCTGTGCAGCGTGCTCAGATACCGAGCCAAGCGCCAGGGCGGCGAGCGTCAGCGGCACCGTTATAGTGCTGAAAAGAGGTACGGCAACAAGATTGGCGGGCATCGAAAGAAACGCGATGCGCTGAAAGATAAGCACCGTGAGCGGCATGAGTCCGAACAGCAGATGCGACTGCATGATCACGAGTTGGCGAACGGCCATCCATGCCCTGCCCGGCAGCGTCTTGCGCTTCGCGTGACGGCGACGTGCAAGCCAGAGCAACAATACAACGGCCATGAACGACAGGTGGAATCCGGGTGTCATGGTGGCGACAGGATCGAGCAGGAATATGAGCAGGGCCGCGGCCGCCAGCACCTGCACGGGCCCGACCTGCCGACGCCTGACTATTGCGACGACAGCCGCGAGCAACATCACGCTGGCCCTCTGCGCCGGAACGCCGAAGCCGGACACGGCGGCGTAGGCGCCTGCGGCAAGCACGCTGCACGTCAGCGCTGCAAAATAGGAATTCCGGAATACCTGAAGCAGACCGAGAACAATGGAGGCCAGCAGGAAAGCCGTGGTTGCGGCCAGGCCAATATGCAGGCCCGAAATCGCCACGAGGTGGCTGGTACCGGACACGGCGTACCGCTGCCATTGCTGCCGCGACACCTTGTGCCGCGCGCCGACGCCGATGGCCGCGAGAACGGCCGCGGCGTCCCGCGAACTCGTCGCTGCCTCGGCAGAATCAACGAAGCGTCGTCGAACCCCCTCTATCGGCCGCACGTTTGCCGCCGAGATCAGCCGATTCCGCTTGCCCGGGACGACGTAGCCGGTCGCGTGAATACGTTCCCGAAACAACCAGGCCTCGTAGTCGAACAGGCCCGGGTTACTGCTGCCTCGCGGTCGCTTCAGCCGCAGCTCCAGTTCCCAGGTCTCTCCGATGGCGGGTAAGACGGGTGGCTCGAACCAGCTTACCCTCGACAGTGGCGGCAGTCGTCGATCATCGACCGGGCTAACGCGCAGCATCAGTGAATCGCCCCTGACCCCGGGGAAGTCGACGATCCGGACCAGGGTCAGCAGGCTATCGCCCGCAAAGCGCTGGTCGAGGCGCTCGTCAATGATCGCGAGACCGGCCTGAAGGAACAGGCAATAGCCCAGAAGAACCAGGCCCGCCGGACGCGTGCGCGCGTGAGCGAGCAGCAGCAGCGATGCAACTAAACCCGCGATACAGAGGTCCCACGTGACTGGAACCCTGCTATGCTGCGCCGCGAAGCCGCCCGCAATCACGAGGAGGCAAGCCCTGGTCATGAGTCGTCGCCTGTCGGCACTCATCATCAAAACCGGACCGACGATCGATGCCAAGACGCTTTTTTCGGAAACTTGCGTTCAAACGACACAACGTGAGCCAGCAATGGTTCATGTCGCCGTTCCGGCACCTGCTACATGATCACCGCCTGTGGGGCATCAGCCGGCGATGGGTCGTCCCGGCCTTTGCCCTGGGCCTGTTCATCGCGTTTCTGCCCTTCCCCGGACACACCGTGGCGGCAGCGCTGCTGGCCCTCGCGCTGCGCGTGAACATACCCGTCGCCGCCCTCGCGACCTGGGTGAGCAACCCGGCAACGATGGTGCCGATGTATTACTTTGCCTACCAGCTCGGATCTGACTTGCTGGGCTTGCCCGAGCAGCCTTTTGGATTCGAGCTATCCGTAGACTGGGTAACACATACTTTCGTGACCATCTGGCAGCCAATGCTGCTTGGATGCCTGCTGCTCGGTGCATTGGCATCCCTCTTCGGCTACCTTGCGCTGGACGGGCTGTGGCGCTACTCGCTGGCCAATTACAAATCCCGAAAACGCAGGAAGCGGAATTCGTCAGGCTGATGGCCTGAGTCGGCCGTCCTCGAGCACGAGGATTCGGTCCATTCTTTCGGCTATCGAATGATCGTGAGTGACAATGACGAGGCTCGTGCTGAGTTCCCGATTGAGTTCGAGCATCAGGCTCAGAACGTGTTCACCGTTGCCCGAGTCGAGATTGCCTGTCGGCTCATCGGCAAGCACCAGTTGCGGCCGCGTGATCAGTGCCCGCGCAACCGCCGCCCGCTGACGTTCGCCGCCAGAGAGTTCTCCGGGCTTGTGCCGCAATCGCTCGCCGAGACCCACTCGTTCAAGCATGTCCAAGGCCGCCCGGCGGGAATCGTCGGGATGCACTCCCTTGATCAGGAGCGGCATGGCCACGTTCTCCACGGCGCTGAACTCCGGCAGCAGATGGTGGAACTGGTAAACGAATCCGAGAAGCTCGTTTCTCAGCCGGCCCCGATCGGCTGCTTTGAGGGCCGCCATGTCCTTGCCGTCGACTCGAACTTCACCGGCTGTCGGTGTGTCGAGCCCGCCGAGCAGGTGCAAGAGGGTGCTTTTCCCGGAGCCGGATGCACCGACGATGGCAAGCCGTTCGCCGGGGCGCACCACCAGCTCCACGCCGCGCAGAACCTCCACGCCCAGGCCACCCTCCGTGAAGGTCTTACGCAGGTCCGCACACGCGATTACCGGGGCTTCACTCATAGCGGAGCGCCTCGGCCGGTTGGGTACGCGAGGCGCGCCAGGCCGGGTAGATGGTCGCGACCAAGCTCAGCACTAGCGCCACGAGGCTGATCCGCCAAACGTCCACCCAGTGCATGTCCGACGGCAAGTCGCTGATGTAGTAAACCTCCGGCGACAAGAACTTCATGCCAAGCAGCTGCTCGATGCTAGCGACAACGGTCTCCACATTGAGGGCGAGAAGCACGCCCAGCACGGCGCCGAGCAGCGTTCCGACCACGCCGATGACCGAGCCCTGGATGATGAAAATTCCCATGACGGCGCGAGGCGTGGCACCGAGGGTGCGCAGAATGGCGATATCACTCTCCTTGTCCGTCACCACCATGATCAGGGTGGAAACGATATTGAAGGCGGCGACCGCCACGATCAGGGTCAGGATGACGAACATCACCGTCTTCTCGGTCTTGACGGCACGGAAGAAGTTCACGTGGTGCTGGGTCCAGTCCGATACCCAGTAGCTTCCCGGCAGCTGGCGGGCCAGCTCGCGGGTGATGCGCGGCGCCGCGAACATATCGTCGAGGGTGAGGCGCACCCCGTTGACGTTGTCTTTCAATCGAAAAAGGCGCGCCGCATCCCCGATGTGGATCAGCGCCAGGGCGGCGTCGTACTCGTACATCCCCACCTGAAAAATGCCCACCACCGTGAAACGCCGCAGGCGCGGCAAGATGCCCGCGGGGGTGACCCGCGCCTGAGGGGCGACCAGGGTGACCCGATCCCCCGGGATGACGCCCAGCGCCCGGGCCAGGTCCTTGCCGAGAACGACGCCGTAGCCGCCATCTGTGAGCGCAGACAATTCTCCGGCCGTCATGCTGTTGGCAACTTCCGAGACGTCCACTTCCTTGTCGGGCGCGACGCCCCGCACCACCGCTCCCCTGACAGCCTGGCCGTGGGTCAGCATCGCTTCCGCCCGGATGTATGGGGCAACCCCGGTCACCCGCGGATGCTCGCGGGCCGCCTCCGCGACGACAGGCCAGTCTGCCAGCTCACCGCCGGGGCCCGAAATGGTCGCATGCGCCGCCATACCGAGAATGCGCTCCCGCAGCTCCTTCTCGAAGCCGTTCATGACCGAGAGCACCGTGATGAGCGCGGCGACGCCGAGAGCGATGCCCAGAATAGAGGTGAGACTGATGAAGGAAATAAAGTGATTACGTCGTTTCGCCCGCGTGTAGCGCAGACCGACGAAGAGTTCCAGTGGCCTAAACATTTTCTCTCATTGACACCAGGCATCCGGTCTTCACGGATTGCCGGAGGCTTTTCCACGAGTGACCGTGTCGCGCAGATAAATCGGCAAAGCCTCGTCGGCTGTCACCACTCGACCCTGCGAGGCCGCTACTGCGCCGATCACGGCCACATCCTGCGCGTGGGGATAGCGCTCTGCGTCCACACCTGCCAGTCGGTCACCAACTGCATCGACAAGCGTATCCCTGTAGCTGCTCCACGCGCTGCCTGCGCCAAACCATTCGCCATCCTGGGGAACTGGGGCGCTCGCCGGCGGGCAAACCGACTCGGCCAGCAAGGGTTCGGTCACACCCTCAGGAGCCTTTCTGTAGACACCCCAGTAGACCTCCTGCATGCGTGCATCAAAGCCGGCCAATACGGAATCTCGTTGGAGCTCGCGCGACACCCCTTGGGCAAGCGCCTGCAGAGAGGACACGGGCGCAACCGGAATATCCAATGCGAACGCGATACCCTGGACCATGCCGGTCGCAATGCGCACGCCGGTGAAAGATCCGGGACCTCTCCCGAAAGCCAGGACATCCAATGCGCCGCGCGACATTTCGGCATCGGCCAGAAGGCTCTCGACCATGCCCAGCAGCAGCTCACCGTGCCGGCGTGGCGCCAGCTCGAAAATCTCACGGCAGGCACCCTCCATCCACAGCGCGCAGGAGCAGGCTTCGGTGGAAGTGTCGACTGCAAGCAGGTTCACGTCACGCTAGCCCGGATTTCTCACCGGGATTCGGAATCTTGGGTCGCTCTGGCAAAGCAGATTGGCCGATCGCCCGCAGAGGCATAGCTGTAGCTATGGCTCAAGGGGGATCGGTCAAGATGCAAAGCCAGAGTGGGCCAAGAACCGAATAGGACAGCC
>JASJBY010000333.1 GCA_030066245.1 Gammaproteobacteria bacterium | reverse complement strand
TGCTATGGATTACGAAGGGTGAGATGGCTCAGACCAACAAAAAGGTCGTGGCGGCCCTGGGCGGCAAGGCTCGACGCTTCGAGTGCAGTCTTCTCAATGCCAAGATCCTGCGCACCGCGGCTGCCTTGTCAGAATCCCTGGGCAGCGAACTGCACGTGGTTCATGCGCTGCCGCTTTACGGCGGCAAGGGGATGAAGAACAAGAAGCTGCGCCCGGAGTTGGTCGAATATGTGGACAAGTTCCGCCAGGACATAGTCGAAAAATGCGCCGAGGCACTCGCAGAGCATGATGTCACTCTGTCCGCAAAGCAAGTGCACCTGCTCACGGGAGCGCCAGGGAGCGTAATCCCCCCTCTCGTGAAGCAGGAAGGCATGGACCTGGTCGTCATGGGCAGCGTGGGGCGCGGCGGCCTGCCGGGCATGGTCCTGGGTAACACGGCAGAGAGGGTGTTCGACCAGGTGTCGTGTTCGGTGGCAGCGGTCAAGCCGGATGACTTCATCTCGCTGGTGGAGCTGGAAGAGCAGACCGTCAGCATGAGGACACGCGCAGCGAAACCGACTGCATCTTCCCCGGCGCGCGCTCGTCCACGAACGAAGGCGACCACCTGACTGCATCGCTGACGATACCCTCCACCGGCTCGAGTGGAGGGTTACCTAACTGCGTCGAAATGACGGGTGGCAAGGGTTTCGGCGGGATTTGCTCCAGGCACCGAGCTTCGGCCTGTGTCGGTGCACACCCCGGGCCTCGCCATCGGGCGAGCAGGGGAGAGACCGGTGTCCGGTGGACATGGGTTTCTGGGAGCGGGCATGCGATGGACGGCATGCCCGGGAATAGGGAGCGGAGCGGTGCAGCGAAGCGATTATGGGCCCTGTGCTGGCGCTCGGGGCGGTCGTCTCGGAGCCGCCGTTGATCCTGACGACCCTGGCCGCCCTCTCCGGCGGCTGCAGCGGTCCTCCACCAGTCGCCTTGCGCGATTCCTTCCGAGACCCCGGCCGGGACCTACACCAGCTTAATCCCGGGACGGAGTACTGGAACTTGCGCGGGGAAACTTGCGGGGCGCTGCTGGTTCTAAGTTGCAAAAGCGGAGTGAGTTTTAATGACATCAACACCAGACAAGAAACGCCGCGTTGTTCTAGCGGGCATTGCCGGCGCCCTGTTGGGCAGTCCGTCCATGGCGGCAAGCCTGCTCGGAGCTACACCGCGCCAACCAGCCGGCCCGTTCTACCCTGTAGAGCTTCCGCTGGATGATGACAACGACCTCACGCAAGTAAAGGGGCGCGACGGGATAGCCAAGGGACAGATGTCCGATCTTCACGGGCAAATCCTGGACACAAACGGAAGACCCATCACCGGGGTGAGGGTTGAGATCTGGCAGTGCGACGCAAACGGACGCTACCGCCATCCGGGCGATCGCGGTGGCAAGGCACTCGATGCCAACTTTCAGGGTCACGGACGGGCCACTACGGATAACGAGGGACGCTACCGCTTTCGCACCATCCGTCCAGTACCCTATCCAGGTCGTACACCTCACATTCACATGGCGGTTTTCGCCCCCGGCGAGCGCCCGTTCGTGACGCAGCTCTACATCAAGGGAGAACCACGAAACGACACGGATTTTCTCTTCAGGCGTATCCCAACTGAACGCCGCCACTTGATCGTTGCCGACTTCGCGCCTGGTAGGAGCGGCGAAGCCGAGCTGGATGCCCGGTTCAATGTGATTCTTGCTTCCACCGGCGGTACGCCTTCGGCCTGACGCAGTCGCGTTTACTTTTAAACCTGCTGACATAGCTTTTCGTTCACGCTTCCCATGAGCCCGCCAGGGTAAAGCAACGCCATGCGGGATCAGAGCGAGAAAGGCAATACGGCTCTTCCCATCAACACTGCTATGTGGCGAATCGTCACCGACACGGTCATGGGCGGGATGTCGGAGGGGACGCTCGAGCTGGCGAAACGCGATGGGCGCCGATGCCTTCGTCTCCAGGGCCAAGTACGAACGGCAAACGGTGGCGGTTTCATCAAGGCGGGTCTGAAATTGAAGGACTGGGAGGGCAACGGCTTGGCGGAGTCTGATGGCATCATGATTGACGTGTCTGGAAACGCAGAACGGTACAACGTTCACCTGCGTACCACGGACATGCGTCTGCCGTGGCAGTCTTACCGCCAGTCTTTTCTCGCGCCCGTCCGCTGGACGCGCGTCACATTACCGTTTGCTGATTTCGAGCCGCACCGGATTTCCGCCCCTCTGCGTCTGAACCAGGTCGTGGAGCTGAGTCTGGTGGCCATCGGTCGAGAGTTTTCCGCGGATCTGTGCGTGAGCCGCCTGTCTGTTTAACGGCGCTCCTCATGAGGAGCAACGAGTGTAACGATTCTGCTGCGTTGCAGCACCCTGTCCCTGGCTGCGCGCTGAACTTCACCCGACACGCGATTGTCTGTGAGGCTAGTTGATCTGGACTAACAGGAGATTTTGGCGATGAAAGTAATTTCTCTGGAACGGATAGGAGCGCTACTGGCTGCGGTGGTCATGCTGGCCGTCGCGCAGCACGGACACGCATCCCATCACCACGGCATGCCCATGGGTCCCGGAAAAGCCCTGGGGATAACGATTGACGAGGTGCCGTTTGAAGCTTTGGAGGCTGCTCAGCTTGAGTACGGAGTTCGGGTGGTTGGCGTGATGCCGGGTAGCCCTGCCCAGGTGGCCGGCCTGAGAACCGACGACATTATCTCGGCTTTCAACGAGAAACCAGTGTACTCAGTGCGACACCTTCAGTGGCTGGTACGCGGCGCACCTGACAACCAGCCCGTCGCGGTGCAATTCAAGCGCGACGGTGCCGCCCAGACCGCCAGTGTGAGCTTCCAGCCTATGAGTCCGCCCAAGGCAAAAGCCGCAGGCAGGTCCGTTCCATCGAGCTATCTCGGAGTGCAGTTTCAGAAGATGACGCCACAGCTTCGCGAGGCATTGGGAGCTCCCACGAAGCAGGGAATGCTGGTGGTGGCGGTTGCGGACGAGGGGCCGGCTCAGGCGGCGGGGGTGGCCGTCGGTGACGTAATTATATCTCTCGGTACAAGCCCCGTTACCGATATGAATGACGTCTATCGGGTCCTGGCTGAACACAAGGCCGGGGACGATGTTGACGTGGAGGTGGTTCGGGACAAGGTCAGCCAGACACTGACAGCGAGGCTCGGTGACCTGCCTGAGTCCTTGGCCAGGATGTGGCGGCATCCCCATCCGCACATGGGCCCCCACGGTCGGCCCTAGAACCTTACGCTGGCGCCCAACAGACTCAGCCCGCACACCAGGTGCCGAAACCGCTGGCGGCAGTCCGGGCAAAAAGCCGGGCTGTCGCCACTGGCCGGAGGGCCTTTCGCATAGGCCACCCATTCTTACAGTACTTAAAGTATGAGGGACATCTTGGCACACCCGGGAGCAGCTAGCCCCTGTCGGCAGGCCGAGACAGCGTCGGAAAGGCCATCGCGCGAGGCTTTATGAAGACATTCACGTTTACAGCGCTTACAGCGGGCGGCCGAGCCTACGACATTCAGTTTCCGCTCCACCCACAGACGCGCTCTCCCGAGGCCGTATCCGCGATGCTGACTGGCCTGCTCGAAACACTGAGCCGCCAGGTCGAAGAGCGACGCGACATCAGTGATGGGGACGTGTTGCAGGCGATGGCGATGACTTTTGCCATCCGTGCCTTGATGGTCGACGCAGATCCGGCCGCAATAAAAGCCCTTATGGACGAGTTACTGGCTCAAGCCCACCAGGCCGCCCAGGCCGCACGAGCCTATACCGCAGCCCGCGCCTGACACCGACGACGCGCTGCACGTCCCGTTTGCAGACGCTGCTGATTCGGTACACTCCGCTCGCCAGGGAGAGACAAAACCTGGACAAGCCAGCCGAAATGGGCAGCGAAGGCGTTGTCACAGCCGCTCTTGATTGCTTTTTTCCTTGTCCCACACGCCGGAGACGTCGGGTAGACGGTATAACCGTCTGATCATAATAGTCTCTCAGCATCACCGCGTTACATTGAACAAAATCTTGACGGCGGGCGGGTGTTGACCTATTGTCTTAGACACTATTCACACGCACGGAGCTTGACATGAAACAGCAAAGCATAATTGCGAAATTACAGGACTCGGCCGATTGCCGTGTCTGCTTCACGATAATCGGTTTCGTCTACTCACCTCTCCTACTTCTGCTCGGCGCCGCAGCCATGCTTGGCTCCGGCTGACTGACCACACTGCTAGCACCGCACGGAGAAGCTTACCTATGAACACTCGCAACATCTTCCTGACTGCCGCTTTGATTGGACTAACTGCCACAGCTACTTCCACCTTCGCGGGCCACTGCGCCAGCGGCAAGTCTGCAGGCACATACGGCTACGGTCCAAGTCCGATGGGCTACTATCGGCCGGCTATCTACCAGAGGCCTCGAGGTTATAACGGGTATCGAGTTATCAACGTCGGCCACCACATGGGTGGCGGACACACGAAAGCCATGACCAATCCGGCTCAGAACGATATCGTAGACATCGCCATGTCGTCCGACGACTTCACCACCCTAGTAGCAGCTGTGAAGGCGGCAGGTCTTGTTGACACGCTGAAGGCGGACGGGCCGTATACCGTGTTTGCTCCTACCAATGAAGCGTTCGCCAAGATACCTAAGGACCAGCTTGACGCTCTGCTTCAAGACAAAGACGCTTTGACGAAGGTCCTAACCTACCACGTCGTTCCCGGCAAGGTGATGGCGGCCGACGTCACAAAGCTGTCCTCCGCTAAAACGGTTCAGGGCCAATCCATCTCCATAGACACGCGGGATGGTGTCAAAATCAACAACGCACGAGTGATTAAGACTGATATCGTGGCGGAGAACGGTGTCATTCACGTCATCGACACTGTAATTCTGCCTAACTGATTTCGGAGGAAAAGGCTATGAAACGCGCATTTTCTATTGGCATACTGACCGCCGCATTTGTGGTAATGGGATTGGAAGCGTCTGCTTACAGCTCGGACAGCAACGCAACGGTGATGACCTCATCCTCGACCAGTCTACAGGTCTCAACGGGGGATAACTGCGGCGCAGAAGGTTATTCCTGGCTGGATGAAAACGGACAGCTCATCGAGTCCTGATTCGCCGACTACGGTATCTTCAGGACCTGGATTTTCAGGTCCTGAAGGTTTATCGCCCAGCTTCTGACACCCCTCAGTCTCATGTGCCGACAGACCGTTTCTAATGCCGCTAGTCAAGCGTGCGACGGGCATTGCATATTCATCTCTCACCCCGACCCGGCCCCAACGGCATGGGTGGTCTTACCGCCGTCGCCGGCCAGTCGCCACAAGCAATGTCCTTTTCCATAGTCTATACGCTCGAGGTCTACTTCATCGCGCGCGAGTTGCGTCAAAGCGCGTGCGGAGCAGCCTATGCAACGATCGGCCGACGCGCTTCGCGTTCAGCGTCCGTGAAGCTCGCCAGATGGTGAGGTGTTGAGTGAATTGCACCGGATGCAGAAAAGCGCGCACCCCGGTCACGCCTTCCCTTGCCTCGCGTTCCTGGCGTGGTGACAGGCAGGGATGACCAACCCCATGCTGCTACCGTGGGTGGGGGCTCATCAGCCGGCCAGGTCGCTCAGGCCCGGTATGTCCTTACCCTCGTAAGCTATTGACCCGCAGACATTTCCTCGCTCCCGGCCTTTGTCGCGGTGGGGCCCTCTGTCCTGGCAGGCACAAAGAACTGCTTTTTCAGGGCACGGAAATGTAGTATAAACGTGTCACGCGGTTGTCACAGTGG
>JASJBY010000332.1 GCA_030066245.1 Gammaproteobacteria bacterium | reverse complement strand
GACCGGTCAAGATGCAAAGCCAGAGTGGGCCAAGAACCGAATAGGACGGCCTGTTTATCAGGACGACCGGCTTGGTGAAGCCAATGTGTTGAGTTTGCCAACATAATCTGCGCTCCGAGGTCCGCCTGGTGAGAAATCCGGGCTAGGGCTCAGATAGGCATATTCTTGATGTCCTGATATGCCTCAATCAGCTTGTTGCGCACCTGGGTCATGGCCTGGAAGGAAATGCTGGCTTTCTGCACGGCAAGCATCACCTCATTGAGATGAACCTGGGAATCGCCCTGCTCAAAGGCCTTCGCCAATGCGCTGGCCTGCTTCTGGGTCTCGCTGACAGCGTTAATGGACTTCTGCAGCAAGGCAGCAAAATCAGCACCCGCCGGCTCACCTGTCTTCGCCGGCGGCTGCGGCGTCGCCCGAGCCTGGGCGGCCATCACCCGCATCTGGTCAAGAAGCCGCGACATTTCGATTTGGTTCATGGGTGGTAACTGGTGAATAGTGAATAGTGAATAGTGAGTAGTGACTGGTGAATAGTGATTAGTGAGTAGTGAATGGTGAATGGTGGGTAGTGGCAGTCAAGTTCGATGTGTCGCGCTGCATTTTTGACTGCTCACCATTCACTGCTTTCCAATTTCAATCCCCGCCTCCCGCAGGCGCTGCAGCTTGTGGCGCAGGGTGCGGGGGCTGATGCCGAGCTTCTCCGCGGCGCGCTTGCGGCTGCCGTTGCCTTCCCGGAGCGCAGCGGCGATGAGCTCCTGCTCGCGCGTCTTGAGATCACTGCCCAAGCCGGTCTCCCGGGTGGCGTCAGCCTGACTTGGCGTAGTGGAGAAAGTGGCGGAGACGCCGGGCGTCGGTGGTTGCTCGAAGCGGATGTCCTCCCCGGCAATGCGCTCGCCACCGCGCAGAATCAATGCCCGCTGAATCACGTTGTCCAGCTCACGCACATTGCCAGGCCAGGTATGACTCTTCAGGCGCGCCTCCGCTTCAGGAGAGAATGTCGGCAACGGGTGGCCGTTGGCCTTCGCTGTGCGTGCTGCGAGATAGTTGCCCAAGGCAAGTATGTCTTCGGGGCGCTCGCGCAGGGGTGGCACGCTCAACGGAAAGACGTTGAGGCGATAGAAGAGGTCCTCGCGGAATCGGCCGTTGGCCACCTCCTGATGCATATCACGGTTCGAGGTGGCCAGCACGCGCACATCCAGCGCAATCACCTCGCTTCCCCCAAGCCTTTCCACTTCCCTTTCTTGCAGCACCCTGAGAAGCTTCGCCTGCAGACCGAGATTCATTTCCGAGACTTCGTCAAGCAGCAAGGTGCCTCCCTGGGCCTGCTCGAACTTTCCGGACGCGGATTTGTAGGCCCCTGTGAAGGCGCCTTTCTCATAGCCGAACATCACGGCTTCGAGCATGTTCTCAGGAATGGCAGCACAGTTGACCGCCACGAACGGCCGTGTCGCCCGCTTGGAATGGTGGTGGATGTAACGGGCGACCACTTCCTTTCCCGTGCCGCTTTCGCCCCCGATCATCACCGTCGCGTCGCTCTCGGCAACCCGCCTGGCCAACGCCAGCAGCTCCTGGCTCGCGGCGGCCACGGCGACCATGCCAACCTCGTCGCCGGAACCGGTCGGCATGAACCGGCTGACTTTGCCCACAAGGACTTCCGCTTCAAAGGGCTTGACAAGATAGTCGCTGGCACCAGAGCGCATGGCATCCACAGCCTGCTGCACGGTGGCGTAAGCTGTCATCAGAATGACCGGCACCTCCGGATGTCTTGCGCGCATTTTCTCCAGCAGGGCCAAACCATCCATGGGGCGCATCTGAATATCGCTGACCACAACCTGTACGTTGTGCTCGTCGAGCATGCTCAGCGCCGCCGCACCGTCTGATGCTGGCAGGCTCTGGTAACCCGCCAGCTCCAGGGTGTCGCACAACGCTTCGCGCAGTGGTGCATCGTCTTCAACAATCAGCACGTCGGCATGCATGATTCTTGTTTCTCCGTGTGCATTCGCAGGATCTTCCCTGCGGCGGCAAACTCCACGTCGCCCGTCACCCGTGTGATTGCACTGGTAGCTGCAGCGAAAAACTGCTCCCTTTTCCCGGTTCCGAGTCGACTGTGACGGTGCCGCCGTGGGATTGCACCACGGCCTGCACAACCGACAGACCCAATCCGGTTCCGCCACTGCGGGTTGTGAAGAATGGATCGAACAAACGTTCCCTGACTTCCGGGCTGATGCCTTGGCCGTCATCGGCGACCCTGATCTCGACTGTCGTCGGGCTTGGGCGAGACAGATGGATCCCGACATGGACAACGTCGCCTCCCGACTGGATTGCGTTCTCCACCAGATTACGACAAGCGCTGACCAGCGCTTCCCTGTTTCCCTGGATCGTGCAGTCTCCCGCGCTGTTACGCAGCTCGTACTCGCCCGTCGTGCGTTCCATGCCCGTCTCGAGCATTTGCCGCAACCCGGATTCCAGGTCCCGCATGGAGACGTCCTCCACGGCAAAGCTCCCCTTGCGGGCGAAGCTCAACATGTCCTTGACCAGCTTCTCGAGATGTCCGAGCACGCCTCGCAGCTTGTCCCCGAACCGCTGTCGCGCGTCCGGCTCGAGATCGGTGCGACCGAGGTTGCCCGCGTACAACAGCGCCGATGCCAGGGGTGTGCGCACCTGATGAGCCAAGGAGGCGGCCATTTCACCCATGGCTGACAGTCGCCGCAGCTGCGAAAGCTGTTCCTGAAGACGTCTGGTTTCCGTCACGTCGTTGATGAGCAGTACCTGACCCGGCTCCGCCCCGAGTGAGCAGGTGGCGATATTCACCCGCCGACCGCTGCGCAACGACACGTCGTGACCGTCGTCCGGGCGCGGCGTGAAGGCTCGTGCTACGACGTCACGCCACAGATCGCCGTGCAGCGGCTCTCCGAGCAGCTCTCTGGCCGCCGGATTGCACTCCTGCACGATGCCATTGGCATCCAGCAGCACGACCCCCCCGGGCAGCGCTTCCAGCAGCAGGCCCAGCCGGCTTGCCAGACGTTCCTTCTGTTGTAGCTCCAGGCGCCGTTCGTCCCTGGCCTGGGCCAGCTCATGGTTGAGCTGCACGACCTTGTCCTCGAGCAAACGGTATGCGGCAACGAGCTCGTTCGACATCTCGCTGAAGACGGCAAACGCATCCTCGAGCTCTCCGCCCTTGGCAAGGGTTGGGGGGCTGACCGAGCCTCCTGTCACTTATAAATTGCTCCGCGGACTCGTGCGCACGCGCACACACGACAGCCGCTAGCAAGGACTGTGCCGGTAGACGTGAGGTCAGAAAAACAGCGACTTACAAGCGTAGGGGGCTGGCAAGGGGGGCGGGGACGTCAAACTTCTGTCGCTTCATCCTGGCGAGTGATTCCGTACTTCCGCATCTTCTCCACGAGGGTCGTGCGCCCCATTCTCAGGCGCTTGGCTGCGTGTGCCACCACGCCATCCGCTTCGTCCAGGGCCTGCTTGATGAGCATGAACTCCATGTTGTTCAAGTGTTCCTTGAGGTCGATGCCGTCCTGCGGAAGGCGCTGGCCCGGCATGACCGGTCCGAACATCTCCATGCCTTTCTCCCCCGCCAGGTCCTGAAGGTTCTCTTCCATCCGGTATTTCTCCGGGAGATCCTGCACGTCCACCACGCCGTACGGGTATAAAATGGCGAGTCGTTCTACCAGATTCGCCAGCTCACGAACGTTGCCGGGCCACGGGTATCGGGCCAGGGAACGAATGGCGGCCGGCGTCAGGCGGATTGAACCGCGCTCCTCGTGCTCGATGCGCGCAATCAGTTCGTTGATGAGCAGCGGCAGGTCCTCCGTGCGCGCCCTCAACGGTGGCATCTCCATGGGAAAAACGTTCAGGCGATAATACAGATCCTCGCGAAAGCGACCCGCTGCGATGGCCTCCTCGAGGTCGTTGTGCGTCGCGGCGATGATACGTACGTCCGCCACCATACTTCGGTTGCTGCCCACTCGCTCGAAGGTCCGTTCCTGCAGCACGCGCAGCAGTTTCACCTGCATGGCCAGGGGCATGTCACCTATCTCATCCAGGAACAGGGTGCCAGCCTCCGCCATTTCGAAACGGCCGCGGCGCGAGCTGATGGCACCGGTAAAGGATCCCTTCTCGTGACCGAACAGCTCGCTCTCCAGAAGCTCCGCCGGGATCGCGCCGCAGTTAACGGGTACAAACGGCTTGTAGCGTCGGGAAGAGTGATAGTGGATGTTCCTGGCGACCACTTCCTTGCCGGTTCCCGACTCGCCCAGCACCAGAACCGTTGCTTCGGTGTTGGCCACCTGTTCGATTAAACGCCGGACCTTTCGCGTTGCGGCGCTGGTTCCCACCAGGCTGCGGAAGAGCTCGGGAGACCGACTCTCCTTCGACGGGTGCCGATTCTCCAGGTAGATATCCACCTGTTGTAGGGCGTGTTGCAAGGCTTGGTGCTTGAGAGGCAGGGCCACCTTGGCTACCACACCCGTGGCGAGTTCTCTGTTGAGCTCCAGGTGACTTTCCGGGCTTGTGATAAGGAGCACTGGAAGATGCGCGTCCAGTTCCTTCAGCAGCCGGTGATTCTCGATGACTTCCTTATCCAGCTCGCAGGGGCCCAGCAGCACGATGTCCGTATTCTTTACGCGCTCCTGCTGGCTTCGCCACGCTGAGCCGTCCGTTGCCAGGTCCACATCGTATTCCAGGAACTCCAAGATGTTGCAGATCTCGGCGCGACGCCTTTCATCGGCGTCAATGATCGTAATGGTCTTCATGGAACCCGGATCCTTAGGCTCGAGTCGTGGACTTCCTGGTGCAGACGTCCAAGTGTTGGTGATTTTATTTCCTCTACGTAAACATGCTTAACACAAAAACGCCAAATGTCAAAAATTTGTCGCCAGATAGTTCTTGGGAACGACAACAGGAAAGCCGCCAGAGAATGGAGAATGCCGCTGCCCGGCGGGCTGAGGTACGGGAACAGTTACGAGCGGGTTCTGCCCGGCTGAGGGAAAGCCGGTAGCGGCCAGTGGACCCTCAGGGCCATCGTCCGGGGCGCGCCACTGGCCGGTTATTTATTGTGGAGTGTGCCGCAAATGCGTCGAATGTGGGTGGTAAGGGTTTCGGCGGGACCATAAACCAGCTGGAGTCTGTGACAAACTAATCGGTAACTGGCGAGTCAGGCGGCTGTTCAGTCGAGTGCGGTGACGACTTTTCTGGGTCAACTCGTCAGACCACATGCGCTTGAAACGAGACCGAGCAAGAAGCCTGGCGAGATTTAGCGGAGCTAACGTCCCTCCCGGGTTCGGGTGTAGCGTTTTACCCAGCAGTTATTTAAGGATTCAACAAAGGCGTGCGGCGTGCCTCGGCGACCAATCGACGATGATGACGGAAGATCATCTTCTCCATGGCGTTTTGGAGCAGCTCGGACATCTGCAGAAAACGCGCGTGGACACGGTAAAGATCGTCGCTGCGCTCAATGCAGGTAACCTCGCCTATCAGGACCAGAGGCTTCGGAATACTCGGCAGGATGTAGAGCTCCATGCGCAGGATCTCCGAGACACCCGGCGGCCGTGCAGTCTTCCACCACAGTCCCTCTCCCGTCAGTTGCACTGCGGCAGGTATGGGCAATGGCTGGTCTCGCGTCAATAGCTCACTGACGAGTTCGAGAAGCAGATTGACCTTGAACTCCACAAGCTCGTATTGGCGCCCTCCCGATTCCTCGGAAGCCTCATTAGAAAGAGGCGTCTCATCCCAGGCCAGGGCCACGTGCACGATCCTCAGCGCCGCGTCGTGTAACCGGCTCAGCTCGTTGTCGTCAGGACAGCTCGGCAA
>JASJBY010000005.1 GCA_030066245.1 Gammaproteobacteria bacterium | reverse complement strand
CTCGTCGCATGTCGCCCGCAGCGAAAACCTTGGAATTGGACGTCTGGTAGTCCAAGGTGTTGGCGCGGACGTTGCCCCGCTCGTCGAGCTTCAGGTCGAGATCCTGGATCATTCCCGGATGAACGGGATGCACGAATCCCATGGCAAGCAGCACCAAATCCGCCTTGAGCTGAAACTCGCTGTCCGGGAGTTCCTGCATCTCCCAGCGGCCCTGCTCGTCTTTGGCCCAGTCCACGCGTATGCCGTTCAGATGGGTGACGCAACCGTCTTTTCCGGAGAACGACTTGGTGGCAACGGCCCAGTCCCGGTCGGCGCCTTCCTCGTGAGAGGAGGACGTGCGCATCTTGTAGGGCCAGTGCGGCCAGGTGAGCGCCTTGTGCTCACGGTCCGGCGGCTTGGGCATGATCTCCAGCTGGGTGACCGACAACGCCCCCTGACGTATGGAGGTACCGATGCAGTCCGAGCCGGTATCGCCGCCTCCGATGACGATGACGTGCTTGTCCCTGGCGAGAATGGCGCCATCGACGGCCACCTCACCACCGGCGACACGCCTGTTCTGCTGGGGTAGGAAATCCATGGCATAGTGAATGCCTTCCAGCTCCCGACCGGGAATCGGCAGGTCGCGGCTGTGCTCGGCCCCTCCGGTCAGCACCACGGCATCAAAGTCGGACAGCAGCTTCTGGGTGGGCATATCAACGCCCACATGGGTGTTCACATGAAAATGCACGCCCTCCGCCCGCATCTGGCCGATGCGCCGGTCTATGGTGTACTTCTGCATCTTGAAGTCAGGGATGCCGTAGCGCAGCAAGCCGCCGACGCGGTCCGCTTTTTCGTACACCGCCACCCTGTGCCCGGCCCTGGCCAGCTGTTGCGCGCAGGCGAGGCCCGCCGGTCCGGAGCCGACCACGGCCACACGCTTGCCGCTCCTGTGAGCCGGCACCTGGGGGATGACCCACCCCTCTTCCCAGCCCTTGTCGATGATGGCGCACTCGATGGTCTTGATGGTGACCGGATCGTCGTCCAGGTTGAGCGTACAGGCCGCCTCACAGGGAGCCGGACAGATGCGGCCGGTGAACTCCGGGAAATTGTTGGTGGAGTGGAGCACTTCCAATGCGTGCCGCCAGTCGTTCCGATACACCAGGTCGTTCCAGTCCGGAATGATGTTGTTGACCGGACACCCCTGATGACAGTAAGGGATGCCGCAATCCATGCAGCGTGCGCCCTGGCGGCTGACTTCTTCGTCGGATAAGGGGATGGTGAACTCACCATAGTGCTGGATGCGGTCGGAGGCCGGCGAGTAACCCCGGTCCTGGCGGGGGATCTCCATGAACCCGGTTGGCTTGCCCATGACTTATCGCCCTCCCTCTGCGGCCATTGGCACCGCCGCCGTCGCGCGCGCCTGCTTCATCTCCAGCAGGGCTCGTCGATAGTCCACCGGCATCACCTTCACGAACTTGGGCAAGAATTCATCCCAGCCCTCCAGAATCTCCCTGGCCCGAGCGCTGTTGGTGTAGTGCGAGTGCTTTTCGATCAAGCCCCGCAGACGCCGCGCGTCGAAGCGCGTCATGTCATGGGTGATGTCCACCCGGCCGTGAGTCTCCAGGTCGCCCCCCTGGTGGTCGAGTTTCTCCAGCGCTCTGTCCTCGTCGGCTATCGGCTCGAGCTCCACCATGGCCAGATTGCAGCGGCGCGCGAAGTCGCCCGACTCGTCGAGCACGTAGGCAACGCCGCCGCTCATTCCGGCCGCGAAGTTGCGACCCGTGTCGCCGAGCACCACGACAATCCCCCCGGTCATGTACTCGCAGCCATGATCGCCGACGCCTTCCACCACCGCGACGGCGCCGGAGTTGCGAACCGCGAAGCGCTCCCCGGCGACACCGCGGAAATAGCACTCGCCGCTGATGGCGCCGTACAGCACCGTGTTGCCGATGATGATGTTCTCCTCAGGGACGATGGGGCATTCGACCGGCGGATAAACCACAAGCCGGCCGCCGGACAGCCCTTTGCCCACATAGTCGTTGGCGTCGCCCTCCAGCTCGATGGTCACGCCCCGGGCGAGCCAGGCGCCGAAGCTCTGGCCGGCGGTCCCTTTCGCCTTGACGTAGATAGTGTCCTCCGGAAGCCCTTCGTGGCCATACCGCTTGGCGACCTCCCCGGAGAGCATGGCACCCACGGTGCGGTTGGTGTTGCGGATGGGCAGCTCGATACGCACTGCCTCCTGCCGGTCCAGAGCGCGCTGAGCCTGTTCGATGAGCCGGTTGTCCAGCGCGCCCTCCAGGCCGTGTTCCTGGGCTTCCCGGTTGTAGACGGCCACCGCCGCATCCGCTTCGGGCTTTGCCAGAATACGACTGAAATCAAGGCCCCTGGCCTTCCAATGGCCGATGGCCCGACGCATGTCCAGCTTGTCCATTTGTCCGATCATGTCATCGAAGCGGCGGAAGCCGAGCCGGGCCATTAGCTCCCGTACTTCCTCCGCCACGAAGAAGAAGTAGTTCACGACGTGTTCCGGCTGGCCCGTGAAGCGCCTCCGCAGTTCAGGGTCCTGGGTGGCAACCCCCACGGGACAGGTATTCAGATGGCACTTGCGCATCATGATGCAGCCCGTGACGATGAGCGGGGCAGTGGCGAAGCCGAATTCGTCGGCACCGAGCAGGGCACCGATCACCACGTCCCGACCGGTACGCATGCCGCCATCCACCTGCACGGCGATGCGTCCGCGCAAGCGGTTGAGCACCAGCGTCTGGTGGGTCTCGGCCAGACCGATCTCCCAGGGCGAGCCGGCATGCTTGATGGAAGTGAGCGGGCTGGCCCCGGTGCCGCCGTCATAGCCGGCGATGGTGACGTGGTCAGCATGGGCCTTGGACACCCCGGCGGCTACGGTGCCCACGCCTACCTCGGACACCAGCTTCACGCTGATGCGGGCCCGGGGATTGACGTTCTTCAGGTCGTGGATGAGCTGGGCCAGGTCCTCGATGGAGTAGATGTCGTGATGCGGAGGGGGTGAGATCAGGCCCACGCCGGGCGTGGAGTGGCGCACTCTTGCGATGGTGGCATCGACCTTGTGGCCCGGCAGCTGTCCGCCCTCTCCGGGCTTGGCTCCCTGGGCCACTTTAATCTGGATGTCGTCGGCGTTTGCCAGGTATTCGGTGGTCACGCCGAAGCGCCCCGAAGCCACCTGCTTGATGGCAGAGCGCTTGGAGTCGCCATTTTCCAGGGGAACGAAGCGCTCCGGCTCCTCACCGCCCTCTCCGGTGTTGGACTTGCCGCCAATGCGGTTCATGGCCAGCGCCAGGGTGGTGTGGGCCTCGTAGGAGATGGAGCCGAAAGACATGGCGCCGGTGGCAAAACGCTTGACGATGTTCGCTGCCGGCTCGACTTCGTCCAGCGGCACCGGCTCGGCGGCGAACTGGAGCTCAAACAGACCGCGCAGGGTCAGAAGACGCTCGCTCTGTTCGTTGACCTGGCGCGCAAACTCCTGGTAGGTCTCGTAGCTGTTGGAGCGCGTGGCATGCTGGAGCTTGGAGATGCTGTCCGGCGTCCAGGCATGGTCCTCTCCGCGCAGCCTGTAGGCGTAGTCCCCGCCTGCGTCCAGATGGCCCCGGTAAACGTGGGCATTGCCGTAGGCGTCCCTATGCCAGCGCACGGACTCCTCGGCGATCTCCTGGATGCCCACCCCTTCGATGGTCGTGGCCGTGCCGGTGAAATACTTGTCCACGAACCCGCTGGCGAGACCGACGGCATCGAAGATCTGGGCGCCGCAGTATGACTGGTAGGTGGAGATTCCCATCTTCGACATGACCTTGAGCAGGCCCTTGTCAACGGCCTTGATGTACCGCTTCTGGACTTCCTCATCGCTGAGGTCCTCCGGCAGCTTGCGGTGCAGGGCCAACAGGGTGTCGAAGGCCAGGTAGGGATTGACCGCTTCCGCGCCGTATCCCGCCAGCACGGCGAAGTGATGCACTTCGCGGGCGGCTCCGGTCTCGACCACGAGACCCGATTCCGTGCGCAGGCCGGCTCTCACCAGGTGATGATGTACGGCGGAGGTTGCGAGCAGGGCCGGAATAGCAATGTGATCGGCATCCATGTCCCGGTCGGACAGGACCAGAATGTTGTGGCCCTCGCGCACGGCCGCTTCTGCTTTGGCACAAAGTGACTCCAGGGCGGGCGCCATGCCTTCGGCCCCCTGGGTTGCCGGATAACACATGCTGAGCGTCTTGGTGCGGAAAGCACCGCCGGTATAGTCCTCGATGTGGCGTATGCGGCCGAGCTCGGCATTGGTGATGATGGGCTGGCTCACTTCCAGCCGCAGGTGCGTGCCGCCGGTCTTCAAACCGAGCAGGTTCGGTCGCGGACCGATGAGGGACACCAGCGACATCACCAGCTCTTCCCTGATAGGGTCGATGGCCGGATTGGTCACCTGGGCGAAATTCTGCTTGAAGTAGTTGAACAGCGGCTTGGCCCTGTTCGACAGAACGGCCGGCGGATTGTCGGCTCCCATGGAGCCGATAGCCTCCTGGCCCGTGACCGCCATGGGCGTCATCAGGAACTTGATGTCCTCCTGGGTGTAGGCGAAGGCCTGCTGGCGGTCCAACAGGGTGGCGGGATCCGGCGCCATGGGACCCACTTCGGGCGGCAGGCTCCGCAGCTTGATCTGGGTCTTGTCCAGCCAGTCCTGGTAAGGCTTAGCCTGCGCCAGCTCGGCCTTGAGCTCGGCATCGTCGATGATGCGGCCCTCCTCCAGGTCGAT
Organism: Gammaproteobacteria bacterium; assembly: GCA_030066245.1. Taxonomy (GTDB): domain Bacteria; phylum Pseudomonadota; class Gammaproteobacteria; order JAABTG01; family JAABTG01; genus JASJBY01. The sequence continues at coordinate 25,223 of JASJBY010000005.1, read as the reverse complement.
GAGAAACATCTTGCCGGGCTGCAGGCGCCATTTCTTGACGATGCGCTCTTCCGGAATATCCAGCACGCCCATCTCCGAGCCCATCACCACCAGGTCATCCTTGGTGATGAGGTAGCGCGCGGGGCGCAGCCCGTTGCGATCGAGAGTGGCGCCGATCTGCCGGCCGTCCGTGAAGGCGACGGCCGCAGGGCCGTCCCAGGGCTCCATGAGAGCGGCGTGGTACTCGTAGAAAGCCCGCCGCTGTTCGTCCATCAGCGGATTATCCGACCACGCCTCGGGAATGAGCATCATCATGGCGTGCGCCAGGGAGTAGCCGCCGGCTACCAGCAGCTCCAGCGCGTTGTCGAAACATGCGGAGTCCGACTGACCCTCGGCGATTAACGGCCAGAGCTTGTCCAGATCATCGCCGAGCAACTCGGATGCCATGGGGCGACGCCGGGCGGCCATCCAGTTGACGTTGCCCCGAAGGGTGTTGATCTCGCCGTTGTGGCAGATCATTCTGAAAGGTTGGGCCAAATCCCAGGACGGGAAGGTGTTGGTAGAGAAACGCTGGTGCACCAGGGCAAGCGCCGTCACCATGCGCTCGTCACCCAGATCCGCGTAGTAGGTGCCCACCTGGTTCGCGAGCAGCATCCCTTTGTAGAGCAGCGTGCGTGAGGACATGGACGGGATATAGAACATCTCCCGGTCCGGCATGTCCGAGTCCCGCACGGTGTTCTCCACCTGCTTGCGGATCACGAAGAGCTTGCGCTCGAATTCCTCACCCGGCCCCGTGTGACCGTTGCGACCGATGAAGACCTGGCGCACGACGGGCTCCACGGCTTTAACGCTGTCCCCCAGTCGGCTGTTGTCGGTGGGCACATCGCGCCAGCCGAGCAACACTTGCTGCTCTGCCTCCACGAAGCGGGCAATAATCTGCTCGCAGGCACCGCGGGTCTGCGGGTTCTGAGGCAGAAACAGCATGCCGACACCGTAGTCCCCCGCGGCAGGCAGGCTGATGTCCTGTTCAGCGCACTCGGCTCGCAGCAGCGAATCGGGCACCTGGAGCAGGATGCCGGCGCCATCGCCGGCCAGCGGATCGGCTCCCACCGCACCGCGGTGGGTCAGGTTTTCGAGTATGCAAAGCCCCTGACGGATGATCTCGTGGCTCTTGCGGCCCTTGATGTTGGCGACGAAACCAACACCGCATGCGTCGTGCTCGTTTGCCGGATCATACAGACCCTGCTTTGGCGGCAAAGTCCCGTGGCTCATCTGCAACCTCTCTTCTGGAATTCAACAGCGTACCAATCCCCCGTCCGCTGGGCATTCAACGCGTCAGCAGGCCGTAACGCTGCGCGGAACCGAGCAAAATACCCGATAGGGCTGATTTGTGCCAGCCCCTGACGCGTTCGGTCAGGGCGGACATCTGCCGGACTGAGATGACGTTCCCCCAGGGCGCGGGACGTCCCTGGCCGTGGCTCACGGACGGTGTGGGCCACGCTGTCGACACCGATTCAGTATGCCTGCGGCCATGGGCGGAAAAACCCAAACGAAGACCAGGGTTTGGGGCAGCGACCAACGGTATGAAGGGGCGTCCGGCAGGCGGGTCAATCGCGCGTCTCATGGGCTGGGTCAGCTGACTGCGCCCCTGGCGCGGGCGACGAAATCCGCGACGCCCAATGATTGGACGATGCCATGGGCGGCATCCCGCCCCTCCGCCACGGCGTGGACCACCAAGGAAGAGCCCCGCACCATGTCCCCGGCGGCGAATACCTTGGGGTTTTGGGTCTGCAGGGGCAGCGCCCGCCGGGCTCCGGTCACCACCCGACCGTGCTCATCGACCCGGATGTCGAATTGGGTGAGCCACGCGGGCGGGCTCGGCTGGAAGCCGAATGCGATGAGCACCCGGTCCGCTGGAATCACCTCTTCGGAGCCGGGAATTGGTTCTGGAAGCCGGCGTCCCTTTTCGTCGGGTTCTCCCAGGCGCGTATAGACGAGGCGCACGCCCTCGACCCTGTCGGTGCCGAGCACCGCCACCGGCTGGCGATTCCAGAGGAACTCCACGCCCTCCTCTTTCGCATTCGCCACCTCCCGCCGGGAGCCAGGCATGTTCTTCTCGTCTCGCCGGTAGGCGCAGATAACATGTCGGGCCCCCTGGCGAACCGCAGTACGGTTGCAGTCCATGGCCGTATCACCGCCTCCGAGGACCATGACCCGCTGGCCCGCCATGTCGATGTAAGGAGATCCGGCCGCCTGTGGTAAGTCGAGCCGTCGACGCACGTTGGAAATCAGGTAGGGGAGGGCCTCGTGGACACCTGGCAGCTGTTCGCCTCGAAAGCCACCGCGAAGGCTTCGGTAGGCGCCCATACCCAGGAAAACTGCATCGCTATCCTGCAACAACTCGCTGAAGGCAACATCACGGCCTATCTCGGTATTCAGCACGAACCGGGCACCCATGTCCTCCAGGATGGCTCGGCGGCGCATGACGACTTCTTTCTCCAGCTTGAAAGGTGGAATGCCGAAAGTCAGCAGTCCTCCCACTTCCGGCTGGCTATCGTAGACCGTCGCCCTCACTCCGTGGCGCAACAGCACGTCAGCACAGGCCAACCCGGCCGGTCCTGCGCCGACCACCGCCACCCGCCGGCCGGTGTCGACCACGTGGCTCAGATCCGGTCGCCAACCCTGGCGAAAAGCCTCGTCGGTGATGTACTTCTCGATGGCACCGATGGTCACGGCCCCGAAGCCGTCTTCGAGGGTACAGACCCCCTCGCACAGACGATCCTGAGGGCAGATGCGGCCGCAGATCTCCGGGAGGGAATTAGTCTGGTGGCAAAGCTCGGCGGCCTCGAGCAAGCGGCCTTCCCGAACCAGCCCCAGCCAGTTGGGGATATAGTTATGAACCGGGCAGCGCCACTCGCAGTAGGGATTGCCGCAGGCAATGCAGCGCCCTGCCTGGGCCGCCGCTGTCGGTTGGTCGTAGTGTCCGTAAATCTCTTTGAAATCCCTGATTCGCACCTCCACGGATACCTTGTCCGGCTCCCGTCGCGGCAGCTCGACGAATTGAAAGGGATTCGGGGAGGGCATGGGGGTTCGTGACTCGTGATTCGTGACTCGTGATTGGCAAAAGTTTAAGACAACCCGGGGGTAAACAAGTTGATCGGCATGACCATTCCCGCGAAATCTCCGGCTGCCCCCTGTTTACTGCCCGCTTCACGCTTCACGCTTCACGCTTCACGGTTCACGGTTCACGAGTCACGAGTCACGTCCCCTCATGCTGCCTGCTCCAGGCTCTCCAGCAGGCTGTGCAGCTCGGCGGCCTTCGGCTTGACCAGCCAGAAGCGCGCCAGCACCCCCTCGAAGTCGGCAAGCAGCTCGCGGCCCAGGGGGCTGTCGGTCTCGTGGGTGAAGTCCTCCAGCAGGGACCGCAGATAGCTGGCATGGGCCTCCATGACCTCGGTGTCGATTCTGTGGAGATCGATAAGCTCGTGATTGCAGTGGTCCACGAAACCGCGCTCCCGGTCCATCACGAAGGCGAAGCCGCCGGTCATCCCCGCACCGAAGTTGTAGCCGGTGGACCCCAGGACGGCGACCACGCCACCGGTCATGTACTCGCAGCCGTGTTCGCCGACACCCTCGACCACGGCCACCGCCCCGGAGTTGCGGACCGCGAAACGCTCGCCGGCCAGGCCGCTGGCGAAGAGCCTGCCGCCCGTGGCACCGTAAAGGCAGGTATTGCCCATGATGACACTCTCGCGACTGCTGAAGCGGCTGCCGGCGGGCGGATAGAGCACCAGCTTGCCTCCGGCCATGCCCTTTCCCACGTAGTCGTTGGCGTCGCCTTCCAGGTACATGTGCAGACCCCCGGCATTCCAGGCGCCGAAGCTCTGCCCGGCCGTACCGCTGAGTCTGAGCTCGACAGGCGCGTCCTGCATACCGGAGTTGCCGTGCAGCCGAGCGATGTCGCCCGACAGGCGGGCGCCGATGGAACGATTGTCGTTGCGGATTCGGTAGCGGAATACGCCGCCGGTCCTGCCCTGGACGGCCTCCCGGGTCTCCGCCACCATGCGTTCAGCCAGGGCGGCCTTGTCCTCCGGCTCATTGTGGGGCAGCACACAATACTGCGGCTTGTTGGCCGGCGCTATGCCTTCGGACAGGATCAGCGAGAGGTCCAGACGCCGACCGCGTCCCAGCTCCCCGACCAGGGGTCTGAGCAGGTCCACCTGGCCGATGAGCTCATGAAGGCGGCGTATACCGAGAGCGGCCATGTGCTCGCGAACGTCCCGCGCCACGAAGCGGAAATAGTTCATGACCTTCTGGGCCGCATTGGGCTTGAAGTGCCTGTGCCGCAGGGTTTCGTTCTGAGTCGCCACCCCCGTGGCGCAGTTGTTGAGGTGACAGACCCTCAGGTACTTGCAGCCCATGGCCACCATGGGCGCAGTGCCGAATCCGAAGCTTTCCGCCCCGAGAATAGCGGCCTTGACCAGGTCGAGCCCGGTCTTCAGGCCGCCGTCGGTCTGCAGCCTCACCTTGTCACGCAGGTTGTTGGCCCGGAGCGTCTGGTGGGTCTCCGCCAGGCCCAGCTCCCAGGGACTGCCGGCGTACTTCACCGAGGACAGCGGACTGGCGCCCGTGCCCCCGTCGTGCCCCGCTATGGTGATCAGATCCGCGTGGGCCTTGGCCACGCCCGCAGCGATGGTGCCGACCCCAGGCTCGGAAACCAGCTTCACCGATACCAGTGCCCTGGGATTCACCTGTTTGAGGTCGAAGATGAGCTGCGCCAGGTCCTCGATGGAGTAGATGTCGTGATGGGGCGGCGGGGAAATCAGGCCCACGCCCGGCTTTGCATAGCGCAGCCGCGCGATCATCTCATTCACCTTGTGGCCCAGCAGCTGCCCTCCCTCACCGGGCTTTGCTCCCTGCGCGACCTTGATCTGCAGGACTTCCGCGTCGACCAGGTATTCGGGGGTGACGCCGAAGCGCGCCGAGGCCACCTGCTTGATCTTGGAGCGACGTTCCGAGTTCAGCCGTGCGGGATCCTCGCCGCCTTCCCCCGAGTTTGAGCGCGCCCCGAGACGATTCATCGCCAGGGCAAGCGCCTCGTGAGCCTCCGGCGACAGCGCCCCCAGGGACATGGCGGCCGAGTCGAAGCGGGCCAGAATGCTCTCCTCCGATTCCACCTCGGCCAGAGGGATTGGCTCCAGGTTGCGCCTCACGGAAAGGAGATCACGCAGGCTCGCAGGCCGGCGGCCATCCACCAGCTCCGCAAAACGCCGGTAACGGTCGTAGTCGCCGCTCTCCACCGCGGCGTGCAGTGCCTGCACCACCTCCGGATTCCAGGCATGGTATTCGGCGCCATGCACGTACTTCAGCAGGCCCCCGGAGGGGACCGGCACCAGGGAATTCCAGGCGCTCCGGGCGAGGAGTTGCTGGTCCGCCTTGAGATCCTGAAAATCCATGCCCTGCACCCGGCAGGGCGTGCCGGTGAAGCAAAGGTCCACCACGGTGCGGTGCAGGCCAACGATGTCGAAGAGCTGGGCACCCCGGTAGCTGGCAATGGTAGAGATCCCCATCTTCGAGATGATCTTGTACAGGCCTTTGTTGATGCCCCGCCGATAGGCCCGCCCGAGCTCGGCGGCGCCCTCCCTGGTTACCTCGCCGGCGGTGCGCAGCGCCCTGAGAGTCCCGTAGGCCAGATAGGGATACACGGCCGTGGCCCCGTATCCGATCAGCACCGCGAAGTGGTGCGGGTCGCGGGCGGTGGCGGTTTCCACAACGATATTGGCCTCGCAGCGCAGGCCCACCTCGATGAGCCGATGATGCACGGCCCCGGTGGCCAGAGCAGCATGCACCGGCAGCTTGTCCGGGGCCACGTCCCGGTCGCTGAGCATCAGAACGACTTTGCCCGCCCGCACCGCCGCCACACAGGCATCGCAGATGCGCAGGATCGCCTGGGGCAGGGAAAGATGCGCCGGATAGTTGAGGTCGATGCGCTCGCAGGCGAAGTCCGCATGCTCCTGGACAAGAAGGAGCCGGAGCTTGGCTTCGGAGAGCACCGGCGAGTCGGCAACCAGGCGCGACGCATGGGCCGCGGTCTCGTCGAACAGGTTTCGCTCACGCCCGAAGCAGGTTTCCAGCGACATGACCACCTGCTCGCGCAGCGGGTCGATGGGGGGATTCGTTACCTGGGCAAAGAGCTGGCGAAAGTTGTCGTAGAACGGGCGAACCTGCTGCGACAGCACGGGAATCGGCGTGTCGTCTCCCATGGATCCCACCGCCTCCTGGCCGGCTTCGGCGAGCACTCGCAACACCTGGTCCGCTTCTTCCGAGCTGAGCTGAAAGAGCTTGCGATAGATGCCCAGCCGGTCGGGGCTCAGCTTCTCGGCCACCGCTGTTTCCGGCGCCAGGGAGGAGGGCAGTCGGCGGGTGTGCTGCCGGATCCAGCGCTGGTAGGGTCGGCGAGCCTTCAGGGCGCGGTCGATGTCCGCGGAGTTCAGGAGCTCGCCGGTGACGGTGTCGGCCGCCATCATCTCGCCTGGTTTCAGCCGACCCTTCCGGACCACCTCCTCCGGCGCGTAGTCGTAAACCCCGACCTCCGAGGCCAGCGTGATATGGCGATCCCGGGTCACCACAAAACGGGCCGGGCGCAGGCCGTTTCGGTCCATGACGCAGGCCGCGTATCGGCCGTCCGTGAGCACGATGCCCGCGGGGCCGTCCCAGGGCTCCATGTGCATGGAGTTGTACTCGTAGAAAGCCCGCAGCTCGGCATCCACGGTCTCCACGTTCTGCCATGCCGGTGGCACCAGCAGCCGCATGGCCCGGAACAAACCCATGCCCCCCGCCAGCAGCGCCTCGAGCATGTTGTCGAGGCAGCAGGAATCCGAGCCGGTGGCCGACACCCATGGCCTGATGTCCTCCATGTTCGGAATCAGCGGCGTGCTGAAAGTGTGGCTGCGCGCCGCTGCCCAGTTCCGATTGCCCTGCAGGGTGTTGATCTCGCCGTTGTGCGCCAGGTAACGAAACGGCTGCGCGAGCCGCCACTGGGGCCAGGTGTTGGTCGAAAAGCGCTGGTGGAAAACGCACAGGGATGACACCAGGGACGGGTCGTTCAGATCGGCATAGAACCGAGGCAGGTTGGAGGGCATGACCAACCCCTTGTAGGACAGCACACGGCTGGAGAGACTCGCCACGTAGAATGCGCCATCCTGGGGCTCCAGTAGCTTCTCGGCGCGGCGCCTGGCGATGTACAGACGGCGTTCGAAGGTTGCCGTGTCCATGCCCGACGGGGCATTGACAAAGACCTGCTCTACGCCCGGCAGGCTTTTGAGAGCCTCTTCACCACACGCAGCGGGATCGGTCGGGACGACGCGCCAACCCAGCACCTGGAGGCCTTCCGCCGCCAGCTGCTGGGCCAGGCCGGCGCGGGCCGCGCCCGCCGCAGCCGCTTCCCGGGATAGAAACACGACACCGACCCCGTAGAGCTGAGCAAGGCGCCAACCCTGTTCATCCGCCACCGCCCGCACAAAGGTATCGGGCATGGTGAGGAGAAGCCCGCAGCCGTCGCCGGTCTTGCCGTCGGCCGCCACCGCACCGCGGTGGCTGAGGCGCGCCAGTGCGCCGATGGCGGTGTGCACCAGCCAGTGGCTGGCCACGCCATCCATGTGGGCGATGAGGCCGAAGCCGCACCCGTCTTTTTCGTAGGCGGGGGAGTACAGACCGGTCCCCGTCTGCAAGGGGCTCGTCATGGGGCTCTCCTCGACGACGCGCTGCGGCACCGTCAAAACAAGAGCCTAGCAAATCCTCCGAAGCTGAATGAAGTCCTACCTATGGTCCGCAACAGAGACACGCCACGTTGGCGTGGGCCGTGGGGTTCCGGCGGGATTCGAGGAAGGCGATTGGTGAAGGCCCGTTGCACACACTGGATTAGCCTGAAAGGGGCGGTCGAGGGACGACCGCCCCGAGCGCCAGGACAGGGGCGAGCGGCCCTTCAAGCGCAGTAGGAAGGCGCAGCGACGAAGGTCCTGTCGTGAGGCCCCGGGTGTGCGACGAAACAGGCCGCAACTCGGAGCCTGGAGCGGATCCCGCCGGAATCCTCACCTAACGTATTTCGACGTAACTGCGTGCCACTTCACCAGTAACCAGTCACAGTGGTTTTGGCGAAGTACCACTCTGAATCGACGCGGCCGCGCGCCTTACGCCGGGAGCAACGGGCCGGGCTCAATCTGGGCGCGCAGCCGACCCGGCGACACTGGCCTGGATGCTGGCGAAGGTTCTCGGCCACGGCCCCTGTCGTTTGAGTGCCGCCGACAGGGAACGGATGGCCGCCTGGGCATCCGCCCGCTGGGAATAGGTGCCGGTGACCACCACATACCAGTCCCGGTTCCGATGCCGGGTGCGGAACCAGGCCGCCGCATCCTGCAACGAGTGGTTGCGCACGAAGCTCAGGGCGGCCTGGCGGTCGTGGGTGCCGGTGAGCTGCACGGTGTAGTGCCCCGGATCCTGAGCCATCAGCCAGGCTTCGTCCTGCAAGCCCGCCAGCTCCGGCGGCAGTGGGACGGCATCCGGCGCGGCAGCCTGCGAGGCGGGACGGATGGACCGCCGCTGGGGTTTGGGCGGCACCGGCCCGGCAGGGGCGTTTTCCAAAGCCACGGCCTTCGGAGCCGGTTCTAGCACGCGCTCTGCCGTGGCATTCGAAGCGTCCTGCGGGGCCGGAGGCAACGGCGCAAGCGGCGTTGCCCTGGCGGGCGGCGGCAGGGCGGCGGCCTCTTCCACGGCCGCGGATTCCACCACGGTCTCAACCGGCATGGGCACCGGCTCGGCCTGCGGGGGGGAGGGCTCGGCCGCCCGGGACGACGCAACCGTTGCCGGCGGCGGCGTGGCGTACTCCTTCAGCGGCGTCAGAGCGAGTCGCTCGGGCGGCGGGGAAGGTTCTGGAGTGAGCAGCCAGAGGGCCGCCACCAGCGCCGCCAAGAGCACAGCAGCGAACGCCCGTAGCGGCCCCCGCCGCCACCACGGAACTCGGCCCGGGGACCGGGGCCCGGCGTCGGGACGATGCTCTGCGGTGGCCAACCTGTCGGCCAGCTGACTGCGGGCGGCCGCGTTCAGGCGTCCAGGCAAACCGGCCGAACCCTTGACTACCCGGTCCACCAGCGCGTCGGGAAACAGCGCCTGCGCATCCAGCCCGGCGCGACTCAGCCGATGGCGCAGATAGGCCGCCGATTGATGCCTATTCAGCGCGGGCAGATCCACAACGTGGGCCGCATTGCTGCCGCCGCCGTTGATCGCTTCGCCGAGCATCTGCTCCAGCTGGGGCTCCCCCAGCAACACCATGCGCAGACCGCTGCCGCCTGTCTCGGCAGCCAGCCGCACGGCGGCCGCCAACGTGTCCGGCGGCAGCATGTGCGCCTCGTCGATCGCCAGCACCGGAACTTGCGAACGGGAGCGCCAGCGCAGACAGGCATGCCGCAGGTCATCAGCCTGTTCACGGGCCGCGGGCTGTCCCGCCCCCATGTCGAATCCCTGCATCGCCTTGCGCAACAGCCCGCCGCTATCCATTTCCAAGTCCGCCTGCACCACGCTTACCCGCCAGGGCTGAGAAGCCATACTCACCAGGCGATTGAGGAGCGTGGTCTTGCCGCTACCCGTCTCTCCGCTGACCAGCAACAGCAGGTCGCTGTACAGGATCAGATGCTCCAGCAGATCGAGCCGCTGGGTCAGCTGCGGGGTGGCGAAGTAGAGACTCGCATCCTCGGTGTCCGCGAAAGGGTCATCGCTGAATCCTGACTCGTGCAGATAAGCCGATAGCGTCATGGTCCTGAAGCCGGTATCCTCCGGCCGCCCTGCATGGAGAGTGTTCCAAACACGTACTCTATGACTCGCGCAGTGCGTATCTCAGGTCAAGTGCGCAGGGTCGTAGACCCGTTCGTATTCCGTTATCGCGTATCGGTCCGTCATACCGGCAATGTAGTCAGCTACGCCCCGTGCCCGGCCTGACTCCTTGTCGCGCGTCTCCAGCGCCTCAACATGGGCCTGAAAATCCGGCGGCAAAATTCTCGGGTCGTCCATGAACGCATCGAAGAGCAGCCGAATGGTGCGCTGCGCCTTGAGCGACATCCGGTGCACCCGGTAGTGACGGTATAGATGGTGGCGCAAAAAACGCTTCAGCTCCAGGTGCTGCTCCCGCATCGGGTCGCTGAAGCGAATCAACGGCTCGCCGGCCCGGCGCACGGCATCCACGTCCGCCGGGGCGTGATGCGTTATCGCTGCCGCACTGGCCTCCGCCATATCCACCGCCTGCCGGTTGATCATGCGGCGGATGACCTCGTGGATAGTTCGCCGCATGGCCAGCTTCGGCCACTTCCGCCGCACCTCGTCGTGCTGTTCGCGGAATAGGGCCACGGTCCGCAGCTGCTCGATGTCGATCAGCTGCGCGCGCAGGCCGTCGTCCACATCGTGGCTGTTGTAGGCAATCTCGTCGGCCAGATTTGCGGTCTGTGCTTCCAGGGACGGCTGCCCATTGTGCAAAAAGCGCTCACCCACATCGCCGAGCTCCCTGGCGTTGCTCCGAGAGCAGTGCTTCAGGATCCCCTCCCGGGTCTCAAAGGTCAGGTTGAGGCCGGTGAAGTCCGCGTACTTCTCCTCCAGCACGTCCACCACCCGGAGTGACTGCAGATTGTGCTCGAAGCCCCCGTAGCCGGCCATGCACTCGTTGAGCGCGTCCTGCCCTGCGTGACCGAACGGGGTATGCCCCAGGTCGTGGGCCAAGGCGATACCCTCTGTCAGCTCCTCGTTGAGGCGCAGAATACGAGCCATGGTACGGCCAATCTGGGCGACCTCGATGGAGTGCGTCAGTCGCGTGCGAAACATGTCGCCCTCGTGGTTGACGAAGACCTGGGTCTTGTACTCGAGACGCCGAAAGGCGGCGGAATGCACGATACGGTCGCGGTCGCGCTGAAACTCGCCCCGGTAGACCGGCGCGGGCTCAGCGATTCGTCGGCCGCGAGACGACGCCGCGCTGGCGGCATATGGCGCCAGGCGGTCCTCCGTGGATGGCGCTTCTAGGTTCATCGGTGGCTGGCAGATGCGGGCCCTGGGCCACCCGGGTGAGTGGATTCCTGCTTCAATGCCATGCTAAGGAGGGCCAGCGGGGCTTTCCTTGCGTTGCTCGGTAGGGGTCTGGCCGACGGTCCACGCCTACCTACTGACGGCCCGCGCGGGTCAGCACCTCGGGAGAACGGCATTCTTCCAGAGTGGCCTGCAGCAGCTCGGCATCGAACGCGTCGGTCACTATCGCCTCGCCGATGGCCTTCAGCAACACCAGGCGGATGCGTCCCTTGACGACCTTTTTGTCCACGGCCATGAGCTCCAGCATCTGCTGGGGCTCCAGGGTGGCCGGCGCGGCGACCGGCAGTCCGGCACGCTCCAGCAGGCTCACCACCCGCGCCACGGCCGGCCTTTCGAGCCAGCCCTGTCGCGCCGACAGGTCCGCCGCCAGCGCCATGCCGGCAGCCACGGCCTCGCCGTGCAGCCAGGTGCCGTAGCCAAGACCCGTCTCGATGGCGTGGCCGAAAGTGTGACCGAGATTCAACAGGGCTCGCTGCCCCGCCTCCAACTCGTCGTCGGCAACGATCCGCGCTTTGCTGGCGCAGGAGGACTGGATGGCATAGGCCAGCGCCTGCGGCTGCCGGTTGATAAGCTGCTCCATGTTTTCTTCCAGCCAGACGAAGAACTCGGGGTCCCGGATCAGGCCGTATTTGATGACCTCGGCGATGCCGGCGCGCAGCTGTCGGTCTTCCAGCGTGGAGAGGGTCGTCGTGTCTGCAATGACGCACCGCGGCTGGTGGAAGGCCCCGACCATGTTCTTGCCCAGGGCGTGGTTGACCCCGGTCTTGCCGCCCACCGAGGAATCCACCTGGGCCAGCAGCGTGGTAGGAATCTGGATGAAGGCCACGCCGCGTTGGTAGGTGGCCGCCGCGAAGCCGGTCAGGTCGCCGATAACGCCACCACCGAGGGCCACGAGCGTGGTCTGGCGGCTGTGCCGGCCTTGCAGCAGCGCGTCGAAAATGCGCTCCAGCACCTCCAGGTTCTTGTACTCCTCGCCGTCGGGCAGCACCAGCGAATCGGCGCGCAGGTCCTGGAAGGCTGCCAGCGCCCGGTCCAGATAGAGGGGCGCCACGGTCTCATTGCTGACGACCATCACCTGCTCACCAGGCAGATGGGGTACGGCCAGATCGGCTCGTCCAAGCAGGTCCGTGCCGATATGAATGGGATAGCTGCGTGGGCCGAGCTCAACCCGCAGAGTCTTCATAGGCGGGACACTCGCCTCTGGATCTCCTTTACGACCGTGCGGACTGTACGATGATCGGTCAGCACGATCAAATCGGCGACCTGCCGGTAGATGGGATCTCTTTCGGTCATGATCGCCTCGAGCCGCTGCCGGGGATCGTCGGTCTGGAGCAGCGGCCGATTGCGGTCCCGTCGCGTGCGTTCGAGAAGCTGTTCTAGGGGCGCGTGCAGGTAAATGACGAAGCCGCGTTGAATCAGCCAGGAGCGGTTGTCCCGGTCAAGAATAGCGCCGCCGCCGGTGGCGAGCACCAGGTCGTGCTCTGCCGTCAGCTCGTCGATTACGGCCTTCTCGCGCCGCCGGAAACCCGCTTCGCCCTCGAGTTCGAAGATCAACGGAATGCTGGCCCCGGTGCGCGACTCGATGACCCGATCGCTGTCCTTGAACTCCTTGTTCAGCAGCTTGGCGAGATGGCGGCCGATGGTGGTCTTGCCCGCCCCCATGGGACCGACAAGAAAAACGTTACTTGGTATTTTCATGGCATACCGCCGGAGCGGCATGCTCTCCGGCCGGTGTGCTCAGGGTAACGCGATTGGGATGCGACGGGAATGGGGCTGCCGCGGCGGGAACGGGCCGCGGCAGCCGCCGGCAATCAACGAATTGCCAATGTTTCCTTGATTATGCGCGGGGATATGAAGATGAGGAGCTCATCCTTGTCGTCCTGCACCTCGGTCTTGCGGAACAGGCGCCCTGCGAGCGGCAGGTCGCTAAAGAACGGGACCCGCTCCACGTCGTTTCGCTTGGTCTGCTCGTAGATGCCGCCCAGCACGATGGTCTCGCCGTTGTCCACCAGAACCTGGGTGTTCACCGAGCGGGTGTCCACGCTGGGGATGCCGCCGAAGCTCTGGCCGACGTTATCCTTGTTCACCTGAAGATCCATGACGATGCGGTCATCGGGCGTGATGTGCGGCGTGACCCGCAGGCTCAGCACAGCCTTCTTGAACGAGGTGGAGGTGGCGCCACTGGAGGACGCCTCCTGGTAGGGAATTTCCGTACCCTGCTCGATCACCGCCTCCTTCTGGTTGGAGGTGACGACACGCGGGTTGGAGATCACCTCGCCCCGGCCCTCGGCCTGCAGCACCTGCAGCTCCGTCTGCACCAGCCAGCTGCCCAGGCGACCGAAGGCGAACTTCAGGGCCGCAGACGGGTCGGCGATGGGCAAGTCGACGATGAAATTCTCCTGGCCATCCGTGTTGAACGACGTGCTCTCCGGAAACTCGGTGTCGCCCTCGAGCCCGCCGCCGACGGTGAAAAAGCGTCGGTTGGTCAAAATGCTGTTTTGGCTGCTGGTCCGGCTGTAGCCGAACTTCACACCCAGGTCGCGGGCGAAACTGTCGTCCGCAATGACAATGCGCGACTCGATGAGAACCTGCCGTACCGGTATGTCCAGGGTGCTCACCAGGCGCCGGATATTGGCCAGGTGCTCGGCCGTGTCCCGCACCAGCAGGGTGTTGGTACGGGCGTCTATGGTGACGCTGCCGCGCGCCGACATGAGCGAGTTCTCTTTCGCCTTGAGTAGAGAAGCCAGATCATCGGCCTTGGCGTAGTTGACCTGCACGAACTCGGTGAACAGCGGCGCCAGCTCCTCGATTTGTTTGCTGGCCTCCAGCTCGAGCTTTTCCCGAGCGGCCACCTCCTCGGTGGGCGCAACCATGATGACGTTGCCTACCTGACGCATGGCCAGGCCACGGGATTTCAGAATGATATCCAAAGCCTGATCCCAGGGCACGTTCTTCAGGCGCAGGGTGAGGCTGCCGCCGACCGTGTCACTGGCCACCAGGTTCAGGCCGGTGAAGTCTGCCAGCAGCTGGAGCACCGCGCGCACTTCGATGTTCTGGAAGTTCAGGGACAGGCGCTCGCCGGTGTAACCAGCCTTCTTCTTGCGCTCGATTTCCTCCAGCTCCTCAGCAACCGGCTTGACTTCCACAGTGAACAGCTCGTCGGACTGATAAGCCAGGTGCTCGAAGTTGCCCTTGGGGGTGATGACCAGACGCACACCGTCGCCCTGGGCGAAGGTGTCCACCAGGGTCACGGGGGTGGCGAAGTCCATGACATCGAGCTTGCGCTCCAGCTGCTCCGGCAGCGAGGTATTCAGAAAGTCGACTACAATCTTGCCGCCTTCTTCCCGGGTGTCCACCACCACGGAGGGATCCGACAAGGTGACGATGACCCGGGCTTCCCCGCTCTCACCCCGGCGAAAGTCCACGTTCTCGATCGCCTTGGGCTCCGCCGATGCCTGTGCGGCGTCGCCTGTGACCTGGAACGGACGGCTGTCGGCCACGGCACCGCCTTCAAGGGTGACAACTACTTCACGCCCCTGAACATCCATGGTGTAGGGCACGAGCTTGACAAGATTCAGCACCACCCGGGTGCGCCCGCCGGCCTCCACGGCGGTGATGCTGCGGGCCATGCCCACGCCGATAGTCTGACTCTTTCGCGGCAGGTTGACGGTGACGCCCGGGAAGTCCAACGCGAGACGCGCCGGATCGTCGATGGCGAAGCTGAGCGGCTCCGGGGGCGGTTCCGACAGGCTCAGCCGCACCTGCACCCGCTCGCCGGGCATGGAGGAGAAGCTGATGGAGTCCAGGGTCAGACCCTGGGCATGGGCGAGAGGTACTGCGCCTGCCAGCAGCAAGGCGCCGATGGCCACGGCCGCAAGCGACCGCGTCAGGGAAACTTGTTTACCGGTCTCATCCCTGTATCGCGACACAATAGGTCTGAGCCACCCAACCTTGGTTATCATCTCGTCGATCTCCCAAATTCCAACGGCTTCCTGGATAACGGTTTACTCGGACAGGTCCAGCTTCGCGTTGCGTTCCTGCCATCCCCCCATGCCGTCGGGTACGATCTCGGTAAGCTCCACACGGTCGGTAGCGACCAGGGTGATCTTTCCGTAGTTCTTACCCAAGTAATTGCCGGACTGGACACGGTGCACGGCGCCGTCCGGGGCCGTGACCAGAGCCCACATGTCCTCCTGCATCGCCAGCGTGCCGACCATGCGCAAGCTGTCGAGCGGGTAGTACTCCAGTTCCTCTCGGATGTGATTCTGGGGAGGGGCCGTCTCGTTGTTGGGGCGAGCGACGATCACGTCGTCCGGCTGTTCCTCCACGATGGGCTGAAATGGGTCTTTCTGCTCGGAGGCCGAGTAAACATAAATCTCCGGCACCTGGATCTCGGGCAGCGGTGCAATACGTGTGCTCTTGCGGGCGCGAACTTCCTCGACATAGGAAACCAGGTCGTTCATGCTGCCGCCGGCGCAGCCTGCAAGGCCCAGATAAGCCGGCAGGCAGGCCACGAGCGCGGCCAACCCCAGCCGTCTTTGCACACGGCGCATTGGGGAAGCCGCGCCGGAAACTTCGCGAGCTTTCACTTAGCTGTCTCCCTCGCCTTGTTCCTCGATGTAACGGTAGGTCTTGGCCGTGGCCTCCATGACCAACTCGTCGGCGCTTCCCTTCTTAGGCAATATTTTGATGTCGTGCTGGGTTACGATGCGCGGCAAAGCCGCGACGCCGCTGACGAACTCGCCGAACTCGTGGTAGGTGCCCGTCACTCTTATTTTTATGGGCTTCTCAGCATAGAATTCAGCCTGACTCTCGTTCTGAGGCTGGAAAAGATCGAACTCGAGTCCGCTTGCCAGGCCGGTTTGGGAGATGTCCACCAGCAGGGCGTCAATCTCGGCCTGGTTCGGTAGCTGGCGCAGCATGGCGCCGAAAGACTGCTTCATCTCTTCGAGCTGTTCTCTCAGAGGCTCCAGGTTGGCTGCCTTGCGCTGCTTGTTCTCGAAAATTTCCTTTTTCTCCACCTCCACCCGCTCGGCTTTCTCCAAAGCCGCCAGCTGCTCCTTGGTATCGAACCAGTAGCCGGCGCCGACCACGCCCGCGCAAAGCAGAACGATGGCCACGGCTTTGACCGGGGCAGGCCAGTTGCCTGCGTTGTTGAAATCCAGATTGTTGATGTCTGAAATGTTCATTCGCCGTCCCCCTGACCATCCTGTTCGGTCTTTGGCGAAGCCTGGGAAACGTCGAGTGAGAACGCGCTGAGACGCAACTCTGAAGCGACCTCTTCGTTCTTCTTCACCCGCGCGCGGATCTCCTTAAGATCTGGATTCTGCAGCCAGGGCGAGGCCTCCAGCTTGCGCATGAAAGAGGAAACCCGTGCATTCGATTGTGCAAACCCCTTCAGATTGATGCGGCGTCCCCGCTGCTCCAGCGAAGTCAGATAGACGCCTTCCGGCAGGCTGGTGACCAATTCGTCGAACAGATGGACCACCTCGGGTCGGCTCGTCTGCAGCTGCTCGACAATGCGCATGCGCGCCAGGAGGTGCTCCTTCTCTTTCTCCAGCTCGCGGATTTCCTTGATTTTCTTATCGAGTTTGACAATCTCCTCTTCCAGGAAATTATTGCGGCGTTTCTGATACTCGATCATGGCCGCGATCTGCATGTGGGCAAGCGCAACGACGGCCGCCATCATGATCACGGCAAGGCCCGCCATGATCCCGAATTCTTTCTGCCGCTGTTTGCGCAGCTCCTCGCGCCATGGCAATAAGTTGATGCGAGGCATCAGTCGAAGCTCCTCAATGCAAGCCCAGTTGCAATCATCATGGCAGGCGCGTCGTTGCCCAGCGCCTGTGCCCGTACCCGGGAGGAAACGGCCATGTTGGAAAAGGGGTTGGCGATGCTCACTTCACTGCCGGCGCGTTCGGCAATCATCTCGTCTGCGCCCTCGATGGATGCGCAGCCGCCGGCCAGCACGATGTGGTCCACGTGGCTGTACTGACTCGACGAGTAGAAGAACTGCAGGGATCGGCTGACTTGCTGAGCCATCGCCTCCTTGAAGGGCTCGAGCACCTCGGGCACATAGTTGTCAGGCAGGCCGCCCTGTCGTTTCGCCAACCCAGCCTCTTCGTAGGAGAGGCCGTAGCGGCGCTGGATCTCCTCGGTCAACTGGCGCCCGCCGAACACCTGCTCGCGTGCGTAGATGATTTTCAGGTCGTGCAGCACGCTCAGCGTGGTGACGGTCGCTCCGATATCCACCAGCGCTATGGTCTGATCGGCGCCGCCCTCGGGCATGTCCTTTGCGAGCAGCGCAAACGCGTTCTCCATGGCGAACGCTTCCACGTCGACAATTTTGACCTGAAAGCCCCCAACCTCGGCGGCCGCCACACGCACGTCCACGTTCTCCGAGCGTGACGCCGCGAGCAGAACGTCTATTTTTTCCGCGTCGCCCTCCGACGGACCGATGACTTCAAAGTCCATGGCGACTTCTTCCAGTGGATAGGGGATGTACTGGTCCGCTTCCAGTTGAATCTGGCCCTCCAAGTCGTCTCCGGAAAGCTGGGCCGGCATCGGAATGACTTTCGTGATCACCGCCGATCCGGAGACCGCCACGCAGGCACTCTTGGTGCGGGTACCCGACCGGTTGGCTGCCCGCCGGATGGCCTCGCCCACGGCCTGCTCGTCCGTGATGGTCTTTTCCACCACCGAGTTGGGGGGAAGGGGTTCGACAGCGTAGCTCTCTACGCGGTAGCGCTCGCCGCTCTTGCTCAGCTCCAACAGCTTCACCGCCGTGGAACTGATATCCAGACCGACGACCGGGACGCTTCTCTTTCCGAACAGACCCATTTTTTTCCTTTCTTCCCTGCTTGTTGCAGGGCGAGTATCCGCCGAATTTTGAAATGCCAGGCCTACCCTGTAGTCCGGCGACTGGGACGACGCGAGCCGGGCCGGCCGGCTCCATGAGCACCTAATCGGCAGCTATCGGAAGAACCTTTATACTAGTTAGGCTATGAACGCAGAGAAGACCCG
Organism: Gammaproteobacteria bacterium; assembly: GCA_030066245.1. Taxonomy (GTDB): domain Bacteria; phylum Pseudomonadota; class Gammaproteobacteria; order JAABTG01; family JAABTG01; genus JASJBY01. The sequence continues at coordinate 7,100 of JASJBY010000005.1, read as the reverse complement.
ATTCCGCTGGCTAGCCAAGACCCTGCGTGCGTTCCTGTATGCGGGGCTCGCCGGCGCCCTGTTCGCTACCGGCGCGGGCGTGGCCGTGTGGTTCTATCTTGAGCCACGCCTTCCCTCCATCGACGTGCTAAAGGACGTGCGCCTGCAGGTCCCCTTGCGGGTGTATTCCCGCGACCAGCGCTTGATAGCGGAATTCGGCGAGAAGAGGCGCATACCCGTAAGGTTTGCGGAGGTGCCGGACCTGCTGGTTATGGCGGTGCTGGCTGCGGAGGACGACAGGTTTTTTCAGCATCCGGGCGTTGACTGGCAGGGCATCACCCGGGCTGCCTGGCACCTGCTGCGAACCGGCGAGAAAGGCCAGGGCGGCAGCACCATCACCATGCAGGTTGCACGCAACTTTTTCCTGGGGAGGGAGAAGACTTATCTGCGCAAAGTCAACGAGATCATTCTCGCCCTGAAGATCGAGCAGGAGCTCAGCAAACAGGAAATCCTCGAGCTCTACCTGAACAAGATCTATCTCGGGCGCCGGGCCTACGGCGTCGGCGCCGCGGCACAGGTGTACTACGGCAAGCCATTGGCCGAGCTGGACCTGGCGCAGCTGGCCATGATCGCCGGGCTGCCGAAAGCACCATCCCGTTTCAATCCGATCGCCGATCCCGTGCGCGGCGTGGCGCGTCGCAACTATGTACTGCGCCGCCTCAAAGAACTGGGCTACATCGACCAGGAGACTTACCGGGCCGCGCACGACGCGCCCGTGACCGCCAAGGCCCACGGTCTGGCGAAAGAGCTTGAGGCCCCGTATCTTGCCGAAATGGTGCGCGCTCAGATGGTGGAGCGATACGGCCAGGATGCCTACACGGGAGGCTTCACCGTATACACAACCGTTGACTGCCGGCTGCAGAAATCGGGCAACCGGGCCCTGCGCGACGCCTTGCTTGCCTACGACCAGCGGCATGGGTACCGGGGACCTGAGCGGCATGTTCCCCTCACCGAGTCGGACGGGCCAGCGCGATGGGACGAAATCCTGAGCTCGGTGGGGCCCGTCGGGGGACTGCGAGCGGCGCTGATTGTGGATGTCCAGGAGAGAAGCGCCACGGCCTATCGCAGCGATGTGGGAGAAATGGACATCCCCTGGGAAGGCCTCGAGTGGGCCCGGCGCTATCTGGACGAGAATCGCCTGGGGCCGGAGCTGGAAACCGCGGGAGAAGCGCTCTCACCGGGCGACATCGTGCGCGTTCGTCAGTCCCCGGAGGGCAACTGGAAGCTGGTGCAGATTCCCGAGGTGGAGGGTGCTCTGGTTGCCCTGGCCCCGGACGACGGCGCCATTTTGGCCCTGACCGGTGGGCTGGACTTCTATCGCAGTAAGTTCAACCGTGTGACCCAGGCGCAGCGACAGCCGGGTTCCAACTTCAAGCCGTTTATCTACTCCGCGGCCGTCAATGCCGGCTTCACCGCCGCCAGCATCATCAACGATGCACCGGTGGTCTTCGACGACGCAGGCCTGGAGGCTGCCTGGCGTCCCGAGAACTACAGCGGCCGTTTCTACGGGCCGACTCGAATGCGCGTGGCGCTCTCCAAGTCCCGAAACCTGGTTTCCATCCGCTTGCTGCGCTCCGTCGGCATCGACACAACCATCGACTACCTGCAGCGTTTCGGCTTCGAGCCCGGACGTCTGCCGCGGGATCTTTCGCTGGCTTTGGGCAGCGGCAGCCTGACCCCCCTTGAGCTGGCGAGAGGCTACGGGGTGTTCGCCAACGGCGGCTACCTCATCGAGCCCTTCTTTATCGAGCGCATCGTTGGCCTCAGCGGCGACGACATTTTCCAGGCCAGGCCGTTGCGGGTCTGCGAGGAATGCCTGGAGGTCGCGGCCGAGCTCGCCGTAGAGCAACCCGACCGGCCCAATCTTCCGGGGGAAGAGCCGCTGCCGGAGCCGGACGAAAGCCCTGCGCCGCGGGTCATCGAAGCCCAGAATGTCTGGCTGATGACCTCCATGATGAGAGATGTCATCCTGCGAGGCACGGGCCGCCGTGCCCTGAGCCTGAAGCGGGGCGACCTGGCCGGCAAGACCGGCACCACCAACGATCAGCGCGACACCTGGTTCTCCGGCTTCAATCGACAAGTGGCCGCTACCGTTTGGGTAGGCTTCGACCGGCTGCGTCCCATGGGCAATCGGGAGACGGGAGCCAAAGCCGCGCTGCCCATGTGGATAGACTTCATGCGGGTTGCTCTTGCCGATCTGCCCGAGGTACCTCTGGAGCGGCCGAAGGGCCTGGTTACCGTGCGTATCGACCCCGACACGGGTTTGCGCGCCGCCGCCAACAATCCCAAGGCCGTCTTCGAAACCTTCCGCGTGGAGAATGTGCCGCGCCAGGCGGCGGTTGCCGAGGCGACGGGCGCGCGTGTCGATGCCGCGGCATCCGATAGTGTTACGGAACAGCTTTTCTAACAGAGTATGCACCGGGTGCGGCGGCGGGGCCGAGCAGCGGGTGCCGGATGGGGTCGCTACATTCCTGCATGGCGGTGGGTCATGGGTAGTCGCAGCCTAACACGCGCCGCGCAGGCGCGTCAGCACATAGCCCGGGAAGCGGCACGCATCCTGGCGGAGAGCAGTAGCCGGAACTTCCTGCAGGCGAAACGCAAGGCCGCCCAGCAGCTCGGCATCTCTGACGCGCGCAATCTGCCGGGCAACGACGAAATCGAACAGGCGCTGATGGATTATCAACGCCTATTCCGGTCCCACGTGCAGCCCAGACACCTTCGGCAGCTTCGCAAGACGGCCGCCGAGGGAATGCGCTTCCTCGAGCACTTCGCGCCTCGCTTGGTGGGGCCGGTACTGGAGGGCACAGCCGACCAGCACAGCGAAGTGAACCTGCACCTTTTCGCCGACCAGGTTGAGCAGGTGGGTGCATTCTTGAGCGAGCGGGGAATACCCAGTGAGCTCGGCGAGCGCCGTCTGCGCATGGCCGGCGGAGAATACGTCCGTATGCCGGAATTCCGCTTCCTGGCCGGAGAGGTGGCCGTAGCCTTGACAGTCTTCTCGGGTCCGGGGGCGCGCCAGCCTCCGCTCAGCCCGGTCACGGGACGTCCCATGCGCCGGGCCGCGCTTAGGGAGGTGGAGACCCTGTTGGACGCAAGTGACGACGGCCCTGCGGGACCGGACTCGGGCTAGCCGATTGAAGATGCCGCGTCCCGTGGTGCGCGTCGCGGTACCCTCCCCCCTGCGCCGCGTGTTCGACTACTGGGCTCCCGGTGGCCAGGCACCGCCCGGCGCCGGTATGCGGGTGACGATACCGTTCGGAAAAACCCGGCGCATCGGCGTGGTCCTGGGTGTCGCCGAGACCAGCGCGCTGGACCCATCACGCCTGCGCCCGGTCATCGACGTGATCGACGAAGACCCCTGTCTACCGGGCGCGAGCCTGGCTCTGCTCGAATGGGCCGCGGGCTATTACCATCACCCCATCGGTGAGGTCATATTCGGCGCACTGCCGACGCTGCTCCGCCGCGGCCGGCCCGCCAAGCTCCAGCGCATGCTTCGCTGGCGAGTCACCGCCGCAGGCCACCGCGCGGAGCCACCCTCCCGGGCTCCGCGTCAGGCCGCGCTGCTCACCTTCCTGCGCAACTGCCAGGAAGCCGTCGGGGCCGAGATGCTCGCGGCGCAGGCGCCGGGCTGGGCACGCGCCATCCGCGCACTGCAGGAACGGGGCTGGGTGGAAGCCGTCGATACGCCGTGCCTGCCAGGCGGCGATGCATCTCGCGGCATGTCTTTGGCACTGAGCCCTGCGCAGCAGCGGGCCGTCGACCGAATCACCGACGGCTTGGGGCAGTTCCATAGCACGGTGCTGGAAGGCGTTACTGGCAGCGGCAAGACCGAAGTCTACCTGCAGGCCATTCAGCAAGTGGTGGCCCACGGGCGCCAGGCCCTGCTGCTGATCCCGGAGATCGGGCTCACCCCGCAGATGGTGGAACGGTTCCGGCGCCGCTTCGACTTTCCGGTAGCGGTACTCCACTCGGGTTTGAACGACAGCGAACGACTCTGCGCCTGGCTGATGGCCCGGGAAGGCACTGCCCCTGTCGTCATCGGGACGCGCTCGGCCGTGTTCGTGCCCCTCAAGCATCCGGGCATCATCCTCGTCGACGAAGAACACGACCTTTCCTACAAGCAGCAGGACGGCTTTCGCTATTCGGCCCGGGATCTTGCCGTGGTTCGCGCCCACCAGGAAGCCGTACCGGTGGTTCTCGGCTCAGCCACGCCCTCTTTGGAGAGCCTCCACAACCTGGCCGGGGGACGCTACCAGCGGATACGTCTGCCGGAGCGAATCCAGGGGCGACCGCATCCTGCCCTGCGCATTGTCGATGTCCGGGGACGACCGCTCGTTGCCGGCTGCTCTCCGGCTCTGCTCAGCGCCATCGCAGCGGCCCTGGGGAAAGAGCAGCAGACGCTGCTGTTCCTCAACCGTCGTGGCTTCGCGCCCGCAACCATGTGTCACGATTGCGGCTGGGTGGCGCATTGCCAGCGCTGTGACGCCCACCTGACGTTTCACCGCGCGTCTAACCGCCTGCGTTGCCATCACTGCGGCGCGGAGCGTGTCATGGTGGATGCCTGCCCGGAGTGCGGCAGCAAGGAGCTGCGCAATCTGGGCAGCGGCACCGAGCGTCTGGAGGCGGCTCTGGCGGACAGCTTTCCGCATGCGCGGGTCGTCCGGGTGGACCGTGACAGCACCCGCAGAAAGGGCGCGATGGAGGCGGTAATCAACGCGGTCCATGCTGGCGAGACAGAGATCCTGATAGGCACGCAGATGCTCGCCAAGGGTCACCATTTTCCGAACGTGACCCTGGTAGGGGTCGTGGACGCCGACGGCGGGCTGTTCTCCACGGATTTCCGGGCAGCCGAACGGCTCGCTCAGCTGATCGTTCAGGTAGCCGGGCGCGCGGGGCGCGGCGCACAGCCGGGCGAGGTACTGATTCAGACGCACCACCCCGAGCACCCCCTGCTGCGCGCGCTGCTGGAACAAGGCTATGCGCGTTTTGCCGCGGAAGCTCTGGATGAACGGCGACAGGCGAGCCTGCCCCCTTACGTGTGCATGGCACTGCTACGCGCCGAGGCACCCCGGCGGGAAGCGGCGGTCGCTTTTCTGGAGGAAGCCGCCGAGCTGGTCCGGGACGCGGCCGGAGACCGCGTGCAGGTGTTGGGACCCGTGCCCGCCCCCATGGAGCGCCGGGCCGGCCGCAGCCGCGCGCAGCTGCTGATGCAGGCGACGAAGCGTTCGTCCCTGCACCAGATGCTCGACGACTGGCTGCCCCGTCTGGAAGACCTGCGCACCGCCCGCCGGGTGCGGTGGTCCCTGGACGTGGACCCGCTGGAGATGGCCTGAGTCGCTCGACTCCCCGGCATCCCGCGGCGCGATGTCCTGGAGGGACCTAAGCGTGCCGCCACGAGTGTTAATCCGGGCTACAATACGCGTCTTTCTCCAGTTGTCGGGGCACCGGCTTGAAAGAACATCTCGGTCAGCTTATCCAGGTCGCGCTCGAGCGTATGCGGGAGGAGGATATACTTCCCGCTGACTGCGTGCCCTTGGCGAAGATTGACCGCACCCGCGACAAGCAGCATGGGGACTTCGCTTCCAATGTCGCCATGGTCCTTGCCAAGTCCGCCCGGCGGAGACCGCGCGAGCTTGCGGAGCTGATCGTGGCGCGTCTGCCGGCGTCGGATCGGCTGGACAGAGTCGCGGTCGCGGGAGCCGGCTTCATCAATTTCTTCCTGTCCGATTCGGCTTTCACGGGCGTGGTCGCCGAGATCCTTGCCGCCGGCGACGGATACGGGCGCTCCGAGCGCGGCGCTGGCCGTCGCGTACAGGTGGAATTCGTATCGGCTAACCCGACCGGGCCTCTGCACGTGGGCCACGGCCGCGGCGCAGCCTACGGCGCGACCGTCGCCGATCTGCTGCAGGCGGTGGGCTTTGAGGTGCATCGGGAGTACTACGTCAACGACGCCGGGCGCCAGATGGACATACTGGCGGCAAGCGTCTGGCTGCGATACCTGGAGCTGTGCGGTGAAGTAATCCAGTTTCCATCCAACGGCTACCTGGGAGACTACGTATGGGATATCGCCGCCACCCTGCACCGTGAGCATAAGGAAGCCCACCACCTGCCTGCAGCGGAGGTGTTCTACGACCTGCCGGCGGACGAGCCGCAAGGGGGAGACAAGGAAGCCCACGTGGACGCGGTGATCGCCAGGGCCCGAGCGCTGCTGGGCGAGAACCGTTATCGCTTTGTGTTCGAGCTTGCCCTCAACACCATCCTCGAGGACATTCGTGACGACTTGGGCAAATTCGGCGTGGTCTACGACGAGTGGTTCTCCGAGCGTTCCCTGACCACCGGCGGAGCGGTCATCCGGGCCGTCGAGCGGCTGCGCGGCAAGCAGCAACTCTACGAGAAAGACGGGGCGTTGTGGTTCCGCTCCACCGAGTACGGAGACGAGAAGGACCGGGTGGTGGTGCGCGAGAATGGGCAAACCACTTATTTCGCGTCCGACATCGCCTACCACATGGATAAATTGGAACGGGGCTTCGAGCGCGTCATCGACGTCTGGGGCGCGGACCATCACGGATATGTTCCGCGGGTAAAGGCGGCGCTTACGGCCCTGGGAGACGATCCCGGCCGCCTGGACGTGTTGCTGGTACAGTTTGCCAACCTTTACCGGGGCGGCGAGAAAGTGCAGATGTCGACGCGCTCCGGCGAGTTCGTCACTCTCAGGCAGTTGCGCAAGGAGGTGGGGCGCGACGCTGCCCGGTTCTTCTATGTCATGCGCAAATGCGAGCAGCACCTGGACTTTGACCTGGACCTCGCCAAGAGCCAGTCAACGGACAACCCCGTGTACTACGTGCAGTACGCGCACGCGCGCATCTGCAGCGTTGAGCGGCAGCTGCAGGACCGGGGCTTGCAGCGGAGCCAAGCGCGCGGCGACGCCAATCTGAGTCTGCTCACCGAGGCTCATGAGCTCGCCCTGCTTGCCTCACTCTCGCGGTATCCGGAGATAGTCGAGTCGGCAGCCTCGCTGCACGAGCCGCATCAGCTGTCGCACTATCTGCGCGAGCTGGCGA
>JASJBY010000331.1 GCA_030066245.1 Gammaproteobacteria bacterium | reverse complement strand
CATCTTTGCATCGGCGTCGATAGCGGTCACCGTATCCTGAACCACTTTGACTCCGTGCTTGTTGACCAGGTTATCGTAGCTCTGGGTAATAGACTTACGGTCACGCAGGCCACCGATGTACCAGTTGCTCATGTAGCAGGAAACGTAGTCCTTGTTGGGCTCGATGAGGGTGACGTTGACGGAGGGATCCAGCTTGCGAATGTACTTGGCAGCGGTGGCACCGCCGGTGCCGCCGCCGACCACCACCACATCTGCACCGCCACCCATCCTGCCGGTGGACTCGCAGCCAACGAGACCCAGGCCCGTGGCGGCGCCGGCCGCACCGGCCAGCTTGATAAAGTTTCTTCTCGTGATATCGCCCATAACGTCTACTCCGCTCAATTCTTCAGGGATGCATAGTACTCGGACATGGCCGTGATCTCTTCGTCCGTATAACCCTTCGCAATTCGGTTCATGATGGTCGCCGGGCGCTTGTCGGACTTGAAGTCCCTCATGGCGTTCTCCAGGTAGGTGGCGGGTAACCCCTTAATCGACGGCGCGGCACCTTTGCTCATTCCGTCATAGCCGTGGCAACCGTTGCAGGTAAACCCGATCGCTTCGCCGCTGGCCCCGCCCGCCAGCGCGACCTGAGAGGCCATCAGACCTGCCAGCAGCAGCGCGCTTTTAACGTTCAGTATCGACATGGATTGCTCCTCCGTTGTTTTGAACAGCAGAACATTTAACGGAAAACCTGGCCCCCCGCTGGGTCGCCAGGGGAGATGGAGGAAAGGGACGGCGATTCGCCGCGCGCCCAGCCACTCCCGGCGCTCCGTGCCCCGACCGCCGGATTTGCATAAGCGGCTGTCTGGCAGATCCGGTTGGTTTATCTCCGGTCGGGCGAATGGTTTCGTGCCTCGCACGACCGGCATTTATTTATACAGTGATTCCTGAGCTTTTTGAAGCAACGTTCTTAAGGAAATACCCAAAATGCGAACGTTTTCACCATTGGCGCCGGATTAACTTCAGTGATTCTGAATATGCTAATATCCGCATTTTCCTGATGCCCTAGGACACCATCGGGCCTACCAGCCTCCGGCGACCAGAAACGCCTTTTTCAGGGACTCGGCCCCCCATTTTCACCCCAATTTCGTCCGAATCCGTAACACACTGATTCGATGGGACTCGCTGGAGTTATGCACCGGTTTTCCCGGTGTCTGTGTACAAGCTGCTACCAGAAAACCCCCAGCTAAAACACAAGATGTAGTGGATTATCGGAGCTTGACTACTACCTCTAGTGGTCTACACTAGCTCCGAAACACAGCCAAACAACGCCGACGATGCGGCGGGATTCCTCGAAGGATACGGAGCGGATGCCCAGCGAAACCATTGCCAACCAAGCCGACGCGATAGTCGCCACGCCAGCCGCGGATTCGACCCCGGCGGAGACTGAGCTGACAGCTACGGCCCCAGGCCCCTACAAGGTCATCCGCCGCAACGGCAAGATCACCGCCTTCGACGAGGGCAAGATCGCCGTGGCCATGACTAAGGCCTTTCTCGCCGTTGAGGGTGGAAACGCCGCGGCCTCCACCCGTATCCACGACAAAGTGGCTCAGCTTTCCCAACAAGTCGTCGAGGCAGTCACGCGACGCATGCCCGGCGGCGGCACGGTTCACATCGAAGACATTCAGGACCAGGTGGAACTGGCCCTGATGCGCGCCGGGGAGCAGAAGGTGGCGCGGGCCTACGTGCTCTATCGTGACGAGCGCGCTCGGGAGCGCGCTGCACACGTCGAGGTCAGTCAGCCAGCACTGCATGTGACCTTGGAGGATGGCAGCGTACGGCCTCTTAATGCCGCCGCGCTGCATGCCGTGGTCGACGAGGCTTGCGCAGGCCTGTCGGAGGCCACAGCTGACGCCATCGTCGACGACACACTCCGCAACCTGTTCGATGGAGTGTCGGAAAAGGATTTGGCCACGGCGCTGGTAATGAGCGCCCGAACGCTCATCGAGACCGAGCCCGATTACTCCTACGTCGCCGCCAGGCTGCTGCTTAACAACCTGCGCAGCGAGGCTTTGCGATTCCTCAGGGGGGGCGTCGTGGGCGCAAACACCGAGCAAATGACCGAGGAGTATTCCCACTATCTGAAAGAATACGTCTCCCGGGGCATAGACCTGGAGCTGCTGGACCCCCGACTCGCGGAGTTCGACCTGGAGAAGCTGGGAAAGGCTATCCGTCCCGAGCGCGACCTGCAGTTTACCTATCTCGGCCTGCAAACGCTTTACGACCGCTATTTCCTGCACTGGAATGGGACCCGCTTCGAGCTTCCTCAGGCGTTCTTCATGCGCGTCGCCATGGGACTCGCTCTCGGCGAGATCGACCGGGAACGCCGGGCCATCGAGTTCTACGACCTGTTGTCCAGCTTCGACTTCATGTCGTCCACACCCACGCTGTTCAACTCGGGCACCCTGCGGTCCCAGCTGTCCTCTTGTTACCTCACCACGGTACCCGACGATCTGGACGGCATTTTTGGCGCTGTGAAGGACAACGCCCTGTTATCGAAGTTCGCCGGCGGGCTGGGCAACGATTGGACCCGTGTACGCGCAATGGGCGCCTACATCAAAGGCACCAACGGCAAGTCTCAGGGCGTCGTGCCGTTTCTCAAGGTGGCCAATGACACTGCCGTAGCGGTCAACCAGGGTGGGAAGCGCAAAGGCGCGGTTTGCGCCTACCTGGAGAGCTGGCACCTCGACATAGAGGAATTTCTTGAGCTGAGAAAGAACACCGGCGACGAGCGTCGCCGCACCCACGACATGAACACGGCGAACTGGGTTCCCGATCTCTTCATGACACGTGTGCACGAAGAGAAGGATTGGACCTTGTTCTCGCCCGACGAGGTGCCCGAACTGCACGACCTGACCGGCCGCGCTTTCGAAGAGGCTTATCTGCGGTACGAGGAGAAAGCCGATCGCGGCGAGATACGCAACTTCAAGCGGACGCCCGCGCTGGCCCTGTGGCGCAAGATGCTCGGTATGCTCTTCGAGACAGGGCATCCCTGGATTGCTTTTAAAGATCCCTGCAATCTGCGTTCACCCCAACAGCACGTGGGCGTCGTCCATAGCTCGAATCTATGCACCGAAATCACATTGAATACATCCGACCGCGAGATTGCAGTATGTAATCTGGGCTCGGTCAACATCGCCAATCACGTGGGTGCGGGAGCGCTGGACAGCGACAAGCTCAAGCGTACCGTGAGCACCGCCATGCGTATGCTGGACAACGTCATTGATATCAATTACTACTCGGTTCCCCAGGCCAGGTACTCCAACCTTCGCCACCGCCCCGTCGGCCTCGGCATCATGGGATTTCAGGATGCCCTCTACAAGTTGCGCTTTGCCTACGCCAGCGACGACGCTGTCCGCTTCGCCGATGTCTCCATGGAGGCCGTAAGCTACTTCGCTATCAGTGCCTCCACGGACCTGGCCGAAGAGCGGGGTCGGTATTCGAGCTTCGATGGCTCGCTATGGAGTCAGGGGATCCTACCGGTTGATTCCATCGGACTTCTCGCCGAACAGAGGGGCGGCCATCTGGACCTTGACAAGTCGAGCACGCTGGATTGGGAGGCGTTGCGGGAGCGTGTCCAGACGGTGGGCATGCGTAATTCCAACTGCATGGCCATCGCACCCACGGCCACCATCTCCAACATCTGCGGTGTTGGTCAATCCATCGAGCCGACCTACCAGAACCTTTACGTCAAATCCAACCTGTCGGGGGAGTTCACGGTCGTGAATCCCTACCTGGTGCGCGACCTCAAGGCGCGCGGGTTGTGGGATGAGGTCATGGCCAATGATCTAAAGTACTTCGACGGCAGCGCACGGCCCATCGACCGCATTCCTGCTGATATCAAGGCGCTCTACGCAACAGCTTTCGAGATTGATCCCAAATGGCTGGTGGATGCTGCCGCACGCCGGCAGAAATGGATAGACCAGGCCCAGTCGCTGAACCTCTACATGGCTGAGCCTTCAGGGCCCAAGCTGGATCAGCTTTATAAGATGGCCTGGAAACGAGGTCTCAAGACGACCTATTACCTGCGCAGCCTCGGCGCAACAAATGCGGAGAAGGCCACCATTGCAGACGGCGCGTTGAACGCGGTGAAGCTTGAGCCGCAGGCAGTGGCGCCCAACGCATGTGCCGTCGACGATCCGGACTGCGAGGCGTGCCAGTAAAGAATCATGAGCAACAAGGAGTGGTTGGCAATACAGGAGGAGGCTGTGCCCGCCGCCTTCGGGCGGCGGGCCTTGGAGGATGAGCCTCGGTCCAGGAGCGTTTCTCGTTGAGCCAACCGCAGAATGCACATCATTTTCTGTACAACAGCCCGATGCCGGTGCGGTGGATACAGTGTGCCCACAACGACTGGTGCCCATTGAACACCGTAAAGCTCAGCCACGCCCATTTCGACGGTATGGAGGGCGTGTACATCATCTGGCACGGCGGAAAGGACCCGGCGGTCGTCGCCGTCGGCCAAGGGACCATTCGGAGAGAGCTCTCGGCGGCCAAAGAGGACGTTGCCGTTCAGGCCTTCCGCTCCCATGGCCTGTACGCGACCTGGGCAGCTGTCGCCGCCCGCTATCGGGATGGTGTCCTGGCGTATCTGGCCGAGCACTACAATCCGAAAGTGCCGCGCCCTGTGCCACGGGTTGAGCTGGTACCGGTGGAACTGCCCTAGGGCGCGGATTACGGATGAGCGGGACTGCACTTCAGGCGCAGGGAGCCTGGCAAGCAGGCTTGAACAACACGGGAAGTCAATAAACAAGGGGGGAAATGCAACATGCTGAACTGGGACGAGCCCGCCCATCCACGCCTGACGGCCGGCCAAGCGCCGGCCCCAGCACCCAAGCCAGCGCCGCAACCGGCGCTGGGTGTGGTCGCCGCCGAACCGCCTGCTGAAATCCCCGAGGCCATTCTGCAGGATGCCGCAGTGACCCCCGATACCATCAAGGTCAGGGAAACCGAGGGCGGAGCCACGGGTCTGGAAGACCTCACCATGGGCGCCGACCGCATAACGGTGGACGACAAGCAGATGATCAACTGCCGGGCGGATCTGAATCAGCTGGTGCCCTTCAAGTACCAGTGGGCCTGGCAGAAGTATCTGGATGCCTGTGCCAACCACTGGATGCCCCAGGAAATCAACATGTCCGCAGACATTGCCCTGTGGAAGAGTCCTAACGGCCTGACCGAAGATGAGCGCCTGATTATCAAACGGAACCTGGGCTTTTTCTCCACGGCGGATTCCCTGGTCGCCAACAACCTGGTGCTGGCCGTTTACCGTCACATCACCAACCCCGAGTGCCGCCAGTACCTTCTGCGCCAGGCGTTCGAGGAAGCCCTTCACACCCACGCCTACCAGTACGTCGTAGAATCCCTCGGCCTCGACGAGGCGGAAGTCTTCAACATGTATCGCGAGGTTCCGGCGGTGCACGACAAGGCGGCGTGGTCGCTCAAGTACACGCAGAGTCTTGGAGATCCACGATTTCACACGGGCACGCCAGCTAACGACCAGCGTATGCTGCGCGACCTGGTGGCCTTCTACGTCATATTCGAGGGTATTTTCTTCTACGTCGGTTTCACGCAGATCCTTTCCATGGGCCGGCGCAACAAGATGACCGGAACAGCCGAGCAGTTCCAGTACATCCTGCGTGACGAGTCCATGCACATGAATTTCGGCATCGACGTGATCAACCAGATCAAAGTGGAGAATCCTCATCTGTGGACGG
>JASJBY010000330.1 GCA_030066245.1 Gammaproteobacteria bacterium | reverse complement strand
GCCGTCGTCTGGTTCGGCTCCTTGGGTGCCGTCGTCGCGCTCACCGGGATACTGCTGGCCCTGGCGGCGTACGTGGTCGAGGACGCCGACAAGCCCAAGCCTGCAAAGTCTCCGTTGACCAAGCTGGTCAACAGCCTGAGGCGCATGCTTATCGGGGCGCGCCGACTGCAGCGACGCGAGCGCATCGTCGTGGAGGAGAAGATCAAGGAGGTGGTGGTCAAGGAGCTGGTGCACGTTCCCCTGGTGGCGCGCGAGGATGACCTGGCCCTGGAGGCCGTCAAGGCGAGCCAGGGCTCCATCACGGGGCTTTCCGTGGCAACCGGGAAGCGAAGGGCAGAGAAGCAAACCGATCCGGGCCCGTCCTGATGGAGATACGCAGAAACTACGATGCGGTCAACGAGGCCGTGATGGTGGAGCGCCGGAAGGCCTTGGAGGCCCTGCGCATCCGCCGCGCCACCAAGATGGAGCTGTATGCCAACAGCGGCATCAAGCTCGCGACTGGGGCTGCCATACTCCTCATTGCCTACGGCATAGTCTCCTGGCTGATGCGTGACACCAGCGACACGATCATCCAGAACACCTATCACACCGTAGACCCCAAGGCAGTGGCGGCACTGGAGAAGCTGAGCCAACAGCCGTTGCCGTCGTCCACGGAGGAGGGCGCGAAGGTGACCCAGAAGTTCACTGTCTTCAATTCAGTCGAGCGCGGCGCCGCTCGTATCGTCACAGGCTGGAATTACTCACCCCAGGATCTGGCGAAGCCGTACGAGCAGTACTGCTATTGGACGCAACCGATCGGCACCCGCTTCCAGAGTGCACGGGTCGATCTCGGTTACTTGGATGGGAACGGTGAACTACTCTGCTATCCGGTCGAGAACGTATTTGACCAGCACAAGGGTGATTGCTACTTCCGGCTCGATTTCTAAGCGAAGGGGCCGACGTGCAATTTGGTCTAAATTAATCAAGAGGGCGACAGATCCAGCGCGGGGTCCGGCGGGGACAGGGATTTTCCGACCTGATGCCGCGCCCGGGGGCAAGCGCTGCATTAAAGACAAAGAATCAACCTTTACCCGCAACAAGGAGGCTTGAGGCCATGTACGTGGTTACGAACAGGAACCTGACAAAGAAGAAGGGCGGTCTGGAGCTATTCTCACAGTATCCGAACTCCGAGGGTCCGAACAACCTGCGCCTCGTCAAGGTCAGCAAACCGGGAGGAAAGTATTCGGCGGAGGTTCTCGAAGAGGGGTTGAGCGCATCGAAGAAATCGAAACTGATGCGTAAGTATGGCCTCACCGAGGCAGACCTCAAAGGCAAACCCCGCAGCCTCGAAGTCGCTGATGAGCTATTCAGCCGGGCACTGAAGCAGAGGTCACACATCCTCATTTTTGTGCATGGATACAACAACGATATAGAGGACGTGCTCAAAACAGCCGAGAAACTCGAGTCGCTTTACAAGGTTGTCGTGGTGCCTTTCTCCTGGCCGGCGAACGGTGGCGGCCCCCTGTCGGGCACGGCCGCCTATCTGAGTGACAAACGGGACGCTCGGGTCTCCACTGGCGCTTTCGACCGCTTTCTCGAAAAGGTCCACGAGTATCATTCCAGCTTCACTTCCCTGCAGAGAAAAAACCTATGGGACAAAGCGCAGGCGAAACACCCCAACAATCCGCTGGAAGCGCGCGCACTGTACTCGCGCCTGCAGGACGGGTTGTGCAAGGTCTCGATTAATCTGCTTTGCCACTCGATGGGCAATTATCTGCTCAAGTACGCCACCAAGCCGTCCGCAGCCAAGATGCGGACGCTCATTTTCGACAATGTTTGCATGGTGGCTGCGGATGCGAATAACCATGACCACAATAGCTGGGTTGAGGTGATGCAGACGCGGACCGGCACTTACATCGTGATCAACGAGAAGGATTCGGCACTCAAATGGTCACGCAGAAAGCCCGGCGAGGAGCAGCTGGCGCGCCTGGGGCATTATCTGAAAGGCCTGAACGCGGGAAACGCCAGTTACCTGAACGTTACGACCGCGGCGCACGTGGGCGAGGAGCACAGCTACTTCAAGGACAAACCGGTCAGCAAGAACAGAAGGCTTTTGACCATGTTTTCCGATTTGTTCGAAGGCCGGAAGCCCGAAGACTGGATGCGGTATCGGGCCGATATCAACGCCTATGAAATAGGCCGGTAGGTTCTCTCGAGAACAGAAAGCCGTTTGCGGCTGAGTCAGGCGCCTGGCCGTCGGGCCTGATTCGGGTACTGAGTCATCGTGCCGGCCGAGCCATCCTTGCAGGCCTTTGGGGCGCTGCTTCAGGTGGGCCGGTCGACCAGGGGGAACTGCCCAACTCGCCTCTGGAAACGCGGCGCGAGTCCAGATACACGTCGAGAGGCGATTGCCGTGTCGGAGAGATCGCCGGCCGGTGAGAATGTGCCTTAAACTGCCCATATGTTTCTCCTGCGTCCAGCTGCCGGTCTGCTGTTTGTGTAGAGCTGCAAGTGGGGCGCCGATTTCTACACACAAGCCCAAAGACTGCCGCCATGAACTGGAAGACCGCTTACCGTTCCTTTTACTACGAGTCTGCTCCGGCCCCTGAGGACCTGGCGCTGGCGCCTGCTGAAACCGCTCTGTTGTGCATTGATGTGCAGAATTACGGTTTGGTAGCGAAGACCACCGTTGAAGAACAGGCCCGCTGGGCGCCGTTCTATGACCGCATGCACCAGACCGTAATTCCGAATCTGCGTGCGCTGCAACAAGCGTTTCGTGAACACAGGATCGACGTGGTCCATGCCCGCATTGCTTGCCTGCTGGAAGACGGCCGCGACCGTTCCCTGAGCCAGAAAATGCCGGGATGGAACAATCTGCTCATGCCCAGAAACACGGAAGAGTCGCAAATCATTTCCGAGCTTGCACCCACCGCCGACGAGATAGTCGTCACAAAGACCACCGACAGCGCGCTGACCGGTACCAACCTGCGCCTGATACTGAGCAACATGGGTATCCGCAATGTGGTGGTGACCGGAATCTACACCGACCAGTGTGTATCATCGACCGTTCGCAGTCTGGCCGACGAGAGTTTCAACGTGGTCGTGGTCGAAGACTGCTGCGCTGCCGGTACCCTTGAGCTCCACCATCGCGAACTGGAGATCATCAACATGATCTACTGCCATGTGATGAGCAGTGCAGAGCTCAGGGCGGCCATGAGGCTTTGATCGCTGTTGGCATCACAGCCGACCATTCCTCAAAGCGCTGTTCCTGGCCCGGGTTTGCGTCGACCCTTCCGCCGGCTCACCGGCCGAGCCGCAATCACGCGTCTCGCCGGGAGCGAAACGGGACGACCTCAGGGCGCCCGAAGGGGCCAGTTCAGGGATGAACTGGGTCAACCCCGAAGGCGGTGAGAGCCCAACTCGCAACCCGAGGATGCAGAGAGAATTGAAGTGAAAAAGGAGGAGGGGAAGGTTGGCTCCCCATCGTGGACGCATATCGAACCCTCTGCATCGCTCCGCCGCCTGAGGTCAGAGTGGTGTTTCATAGCGTCAGGGGGTTTGGTTCAGAGACATGAATAGGTTGTTTAGGGCACCGGACGCTCGCAGCTGACGAGTTGGGAGAACCCTCCGACGGTTTCCGGACAAGCTCTTAATGCCACGGTTTGACGCTCAGGAACTTATCCGAGCCACCGAGTCGATAGTTCTCCCACATCGTCTCATAGGCGGACTCCAAATTGCGGGTGTAGCGGTCGCTGTCGAAAAGCGGGCTCGTCCTCCGGTTTGACTCTATCTTGGACTTGATGGCCGTGAGCTTGTCGGGCGTCCGGGCAAGAGTCCAGGCAAGATTGAAGTAGGCATCAATGGAATCAGTAACGAGTTCGGGCACACCCAGAGTGCAGAGGAGGCTGGCAGCAACGCGCGAGGCGAAGGTCTCTCCAGTCATGGTCACGAGCGGCACACCCGTCCATAGGGCGTCACTTCCGGTCGTGTGGCTGGTATACGGAAAGGTATCGATGCACAAGTCGGCGTTGCGCAGTCGCCCGAGATGCGCCTCCATCGGCAGTTTGGGCGCGAAGATGAGCCTGTCGGCGTCTATGCCCCGCACAGCAGCTTCTCGGCGCAGGTTATCCGGGGCCCAGCGATTGGACTCGAGGAGCCAGAGCACGCTGCCAGGCACTGTCCTCAGGATGCGCATCCACACGTCGAACATCGCCGGCGTGATCTTGTAGGTCTGATTAAAGTTACAGAAGACCAAAGCGGATTCGGGCAGGTCGCACGCACGCCGGTCTGGCGTGCAGCCAATCGGGCGAGTGCGGTCATTGGGTTGATAACTGTCCGGCAACACGACCACGCGTTCCGAATAGCAGTCGCCAAGTGCCCTGGGAATGACGTTCGGATCGGCAATGATGTAGTCGACCCACTCCGCGCCGCAGGTGCCCGGATAGCCGAGGTAGTTTACCTGCACGGGCGCGGGTCTCAGAGCCGTGATCTGAGGGCGCGCGTAACGCGTATACCCCATGAGATCAACCAGGATGTCGACCTTGTCCTGGTATATCAGGCTAGCCGCCGCATCATGGGAATGCTCACGGATGTCAACGAAATGATCACAGGCCGAGGCCACACGATCGCGTAGGGGACTTCTGTCGTCTGGGCCGTAGGAATAGGCGGCGATGCAAAAACGGCGACGGTCATGTTTTTCCAGCACCTCTGCGAGCAGGCAGGATGTGGCGTGTTGCCGGAAGTCCGCGGACAAGTAGCCTATGCGCAACACCTGTCTCGGCCCTCGTGTGAACGAGAATTTTAGCCGGTTCCGCTGGCTGAAGACGGGGGCGAGCTTCACGGCGACCTGCCTAGCCGCGCAGCGGTGCTGCTCCGCCGCGGTCAGCGGCAGAGAAAGGCAGAAGAAGGGGTCGAGCGTCGCGTGAGAGGTGTCGCGGACCTGTTCGCGCACCTCGCTCAAACAGCTATCGAACCCATCCCAAAGACAAAGTTGCCGAGTCACCACACACTCGAAGTTTCTCGCTTCCACATAGTCCGATCGACGCTCTCGAGCATAGGTGAATGCAGCCCTGGCCCTGTCGAATCGTCCCTGTTCCTGGAGTGCGACACCCAGGTTGAAATAGGCCTCGGCATAATCCGGCCTAATGCGGATTGCCTCCGCGTAGGCAGCGTTCGCCTCGCTCATATGTCCCTGCCGGTAAAGGGCGTTTCCCAAGTTGTTATAGGCGGCTGAGTATCGCGGCTGTTGCGCCAACGCCCGTCGGTAGTTGAGAATCGCTTGATCCAGATTACCCTGCTCGAACAGCGCGATCCCGAGATTGTTGTGTGCCTCGGCATATTCGGGCTGGAGCTGGACCGCCCTGCGGAAGGCCGCGATGGCCTCATCGAGTCGGCCCAGCGCCAACAGCACATTGCCGAGGTTATTGTGGCAGAGAGGGTTGGTAGGACTGGCGGCAATTGCCCTGGTGAGCAATTCCAGCGCCTCCGCGTTGCGGTGGCGCTGGGCCGCGATCACGCCCAGGAGATGATTGGCGTCCGGATGCTCGGGCACCGCCGCCAAGATTTGCCGGTAAAGTGCCTCGGCCTCCGTCAGCCTACCCGCTTGGTGGCTAGCGACCGCCTTTTTTAGCGCTGTTGACGTGGATGCTGGGTGTGCCACGTCTGCAGGTCCGCTCACCAGAGTCGGAAGGGTGTGACGTCCTACTGTCGTTTCAATATACCTGAGATGCGGCTGCTCAGCTGCTGTCCCGGCTCCTGCGGGCGAAGCCGAGGCC
>JASJBY010000033.1 GCA_030066245.1 Gammaproteobacteria bacterium | reverse complement strand
GTGGCGGTGACGTGCGGGCCGCCGGCTTCGCTCCGGATCCAACGCTGGCCGGTGAACCCGGGAACCCGCTCCCGCCCGTCTTCCCGAACACCGACGGCAGCGGAAAACCGGCGCCCGCGACCGGCGCAGGCGCGGATGACATTCCCACGCTGCCGGCCAACCCGCGCAGCGCCCTGCCACCCGTGCGCGGGCACGGACCGGTGCTGACCGGCTCGCCCTCTCAGCTGCCGAACCAGGTCGGTGCCGGCCCCATGGTGAGCGCGGAGACTTACTCAAGCAGTTCCCTGACACGGAGCAGTGCCGATCTGGAGCTTCAGGCAGAGCTGCACATCTACGGCCGCGGCACGCCCGGCGGCCGGATCGAGCTCTTTGGTCAACAGATTGCGCTCGGTCCCGACGGCGGTTTCTCTTTCCGGAGACCTCTGTCGGATCCATGGATTGTCCTCAGCATGCTGGCGACCAAGCCCGACGACACGGGGGCGCAGGGCGGGGATGGCTGATGCCCTCCGGTTACGTTGCGCTGCTCCTGCACGCGCACCTGCCCTACATCCGGCACCCTGAGTATGAGAGCTTTCTCGAGGAATGCTGGCTTTTCGAAGCCATCACGGAGTGCTACATACCCCTGCTGCAGACCTTCGAGCGCCTGACCGGCGACCGCATCCGCTTCCGCATCACCGTTTCCCTGTCACCGCCCCTCGTGGCCATGCTGCGGGATCCTTTCCTGCAGGAGCGCTATCTCGCGCACATGAGCCGGCTACTCAGACTGGCGGACCAGGAAGTGAATCGTACCCGTCACGACCAGCACTTTGCTCCGCTGGCACGACTGTATCGCCGGACGATTGCCGAAACCGTTGCGCTTTTCGACGTGCACTATCGCCGGGATCTGGTAACGGCATTCGCAAAGCTCGAGCAGGCCGGCGCGATCGAAATGATCACGACGGCTGCCACCCATGGCTACCTTCCACTGCTCCGCCAAGTACCCAGCTCTGTCCGCGCCCAGGTTCTCGTTGGCGCCGACAACCATCGCCGCGCGTTCGGCAAGGAAGCGCCCGGCGTCTGGCTGCCCGAGTGCGGCTATTACCCCGGCCTGGAGGCAGTGCTGAAGGAAGCCGGATACCGGTATTTCGTTCTCGACACCCACGGCATGCTGAATGCCAGCAGCCGGCCACGCCGGGGAATTCATGCGCCCCTTGCCTGCCCCAACGGAGTGGCCGCTTTCGGCAGGGATCCGCTGGCCTCAAAGCAGGTATGGAGCGCCGAGGAAGGCTACCCAGGCGATCCCCGATACCGGGAATTCTACCGCGACGTGGGTTTCGACCTGGACTTCGACTATATCCAGCCCTACATCCTGGACGGGCGGACGCGCATCCACACGGGCCTGAAGTATTACCGCATCACCGGCAAAACGGAGCACAAGGAGCCTTACGAACCGGGCGCCGCCCGTGTCCAGACAAGCGCCCATGCCGAGCACTTCGTTTCCGTCCTCCGCAGGTCGTTGGCCGCCGGCGCAAGCCCGGGCGAGGCACCGCCTATGGTCGTTGCCCCCTATGATGCTGAGCTGTTCGGTCACTGGTGGTTTGAAGGCCCCATCTGGCTGGAATCACTGATCCGGCAACTGAGCAAGCGCCCGGACGAGTTCGAACTCATCACGCCGAGCGACTACCTTGCGCGTCACCCGGATGCGCAAGTTGCAACGCCTTCCGCCTCCAGCTGGGGAGACCGGGGCTATAACGAGTTCTGGCTGAACCCGGGCAACGCCTGGATATATCCCCAACTTCATCGTGCGGCGCGGCGCATGCAGGAGATGGTGGCTGCGTCCGAACAGTCTTCCGAAGAAGACCTTCGTCACCGAGCACTTCAGCAAGCCGCCCGTTCACTGCTACTTGCCCAGGCGTCGGACTGGGCTTTCATCATGCGTGCCGGAAGCGCGGTGGAGTACGCACACCGGCGCGTCCGCGACCACCTTTCCCGCTTTCACTTCCTGGAACAGAGCGCCCGGAACGGCGACGTGGACGAGCGTCGCCTGCGGGCTCTGGAAGCGATGGACAATATCTTTCCCAAGATCGACTTTCGAGCGTTCGTATGACCCCGGATGTCGGTACCCCGGATACGCTTCCCGCTGTGCTTTGCCACCCGAACCGGCCTAGATAGCTGTTACGAAATACGCTAAAGGCTGACCCGGCCGGGGTGTTGGCGTAGCGGCGTAGATGGCGAGCGGCGCAGGGAGAGCTTAGGCATCTCCGCTTCTCGCCAGGCGATGGGCGAGGCGGATCCGAACGGCCATCCGGTGAATGGCCGTTCCGCCGAGAGATTTAGCGGAGCCAACGCCCCTGCCGGGTCCCACACCAGCTGCATCACCGTTTGTGTTCGATATTTCCGAACAGCTACCTAGCCACTGCCGCGAATGCTTACTGTGCAGGCCAGCGCCTCGGCGATTAGAATTACGCCACTCCAAACAGCGATACCGTTTTTGGTAGCCCTTGGCTCGACGCCCACCGACAACGGTGGGGCTGCCGCGGTGGAGAGAATTCCTGCATGTATATCGTGATGGTGGCGTCCGAATGCGCACCCGTGGCAAAGGCGGGAGGGCTTGGGGACGTGGTACAGGGCCTGTCCCACGAGCTCGCCATCCGGGGCAATGCGGTCGAAATCATCCTGCCGAAGTATGACGCCATCCGCTACGACAAGCTCTGGGACCTTCAGAAAACCTACAGTGACCTCTGGGTGCCGTTCCACGATCAGTGGATTCACTGCGATGTGTATTTCGGCTTCGGCCACGGCTTGAAGTGCTTCCTGATCGAGCCTCACTCGAATCACAACTTCTTCGCTCGGGGTCAGCTCTACGGCGACGGGGACGATTCAGAACGATTCGGCTTTTTCTCCCGGGCGGCCCTGGAATTCCTTCTCAAGTCCGGCAAACAGCCGGACATCATTCACTGCCATGACTGGCAGACGGGGCTGGTGCCGGTCTTGCTCTACGAGACCTATCAGGGGCTTGGCTTATCGCATCCTCGGGTGTGTTACACACTGCATAACGTCGGCCACCAGGGCGTCACGGGCGAGCATGTCTTAAGGCAAGCGGGGCTTAGCCCACAGGCGCTCATTACCCCGGAACGGCTCATGGACCAGGGTCAAGCGGGCGCCGTGAATCTGATGAAGGGGGGCATCGTCTATTCGAACTTCGTCACCACTGTTTCGCCCCGCTACGCCGGGGAGATCCGATACACCGACCTGGGCCACGGCCTCCAGCACATTCTCGGTGTTCATGGAGAGAAATTCGGTGGCGTGCTCAACGGCCTGGACTACAACGTCTGGAACCCGGAAACGGACGAGCATATTCCCCACCGCTACGGCTTGGACGCTCTGGCGGAGAAGTTCAAGAACAAGGAAGCTTTGCGCCATCGGCTGCTGATGAGGGACGAGTTCAAGCCCATCATCTCGGTGGTCAGTCGACTTGACCGTCAAAAGGGCAGCGCACTCATCAAGCACGCAGTCCATTACGCCCTGAGCAACCACTGTCAGTTTGTACTCCTCGGCGCCGCGTCAGAAGCCGCCATCAATGCGGAGTTCTGGGCGCTGAAGCATCAGCTGAACGACCACCCCGACTGCCACCTGGAGATCGGCTACGACGAGGAGCTGGCGCACCTGATCTACGCGGGCTCGGACATGATTGTCATCCCGAGCATCTACGAGCCGTGCGGACTAACCCAGATGATTGCCATGAAGTACGGCGTCGTTCCCATCGTTCGAAACACCGGTGGCCTTGCCGATACCGTACACGACGCCAACTATTCGGACAAAGAGTTTCGGGACCGAAACGGCTACGTTTTTCAGGATTACACCGAGGGAGCGCTCGAGTCCGCCATGGGGCGCGCCATCGGACTTTGGCACCGGTTTCCGGATTATTTCCGCCAGCTGCGGCTGAACGGCATGCGCTGCGATTATTCCTGGAATCATCCTGGCGAGCACTACCTGAACATCTACCGCCACATCGCAGCGTAATCATCGCCGCGCCCAGCTACCAGCCCTCGTCCTTGTCTTTCCAAGCATCAGGATTCGCCTTGGGCCATTTCCGTTTCAGAGAATGCCTCAGATATTTGATGTACGCTGCGGCCAATCCGACCCCGAACAGCACACACAGGATAGCGATCAGATAATGCTCAAACATGAGTGATGCTCATCTGGCTCGCGTCACTTCAAGCACGGGCAACTGCTTCCCAATTGGCTCTGTTGCAAAGGAGCTGAGCCCCTCGCGGCGGCGAGCAGTGTGCCGGACGCTCCTCAATCGGGCCCGGCTTCATGACCCGCCCGTCTCGGCCTTTCCGGGGACAGCGCGGTGACAGTCGCCACCCCAGCCTGGCTGTCAGGCCTCCCCTTCCGCGATCACCGTGCACACCACTCGCCGCTCCGAGCGCGGGCCGTCGAATTCGCAGAGAAACACGTTCTGCCAGGTGGAAAGACCGAGCTTGCCGTTCAGGATCGGAATCGTCTCGGAGGGACCCACCAGTCCAGCCTTGAGATGAGAGTCGCCGTTTCCGTCTTGGCGGTCGTGCAGCCAAACGCCGCGGGGAATGAGCTTCTGCAGCAGGTTGACCACATCGGTCTGTACCGACTCATCCCAGTTCTCCTGCACCATGATGGCTGCCGTCGCACCCTGCGCATAGACGGAGACCAGCCCGTTCTTCACGCCGCTTTCGGACACGACTCCGGCCACTTGGCCCGTGATGTCCACCAGTTCCTCGCGGCTGTGA
Source organism: Gammaproteobacteria bacterium (assembly GCA_030066245.1). GTDB lineage: Bacteria > Pseudomonadota > Gammaproteobacteria > JAABTG01 > JAABTG01 > JASJBY01. The sequence goes on along the minus strand of JASJBY010000033.1, from coordinate 16,628 downwards.
GTGGCCAGGGTCAGAGTTTGTAGCATGACTCGGTGAATCGTGAATCGTGAATCGTGAATCGTGGTTCAGCGTATGCCCACCGGCAGGAAATTTCCAGCTGCGTCCCGGGCACCCAGGGAAGAGGCATCTTAAGGATGCTGCGATAACCCTGGTGACGGAGCCTGTGTGCCTTCGCCGAAGCGTCTTATCCGGGACCTGGTCGCGCCGCGACGGGGACGTCGCCTCCCCGTCGGCCTTTCCCGGACCCCGCCACACGAATAACCAGTCACCATTCACTACTTACGAATCACTATTCACGATTCACGAGCCACCGAGTCACCAGGCCCCTTCTTCCCCGACCTACGACCTACGTCCGGAAACTAACCACAGGAAACACGGGGGAATCAGAAGCCAGCAGTTCCCTGCTTTCCCGAGTCACCGAGTCACCCTCAACCGAGTCACCCTTCTTCTACACGCTTCACGATTTACCATTCACGAATCACGCTTCACCACTCACCACTCACCACTCACCACTCACTGCTCACTATTCACTGCTCACTGCTCACTCAAAGAAACCCTAAACTGAACTTTGTCGCCACGCCGCTTGCCGAACCCGCGTATCCCGAGACAGAATCAGACGCATGCCACGACACATACCCAAACTTTTGCAGATGATTCGAGAGCTCATCGAGGCGCCCTCCGTCAGCGCGACGGATCCCGCCCTCGACATGGGCAACCGGGCAGTGGTCGAACGTCTGGCCGGATGGGCTGAAGACCTGGGCTTTCACGTGAGCCTGACGCCCGTTGACGAAGCAAAGGGCAAGTACAACCTGGTGGCCAGCATGGGGCCGCCCGGCGACGGGCTCGTATTGGCGGGACACGCCGACACAGTACCCTACGACCAGACACGCTGGCGCCACGACCCGTTCAAGCTGACAGAAGCTAATGGAAAACTCTACGGGCTGGGCACCTCGGATATGAAATCCTTTCTCGCGCTGGCAGTGGAGGCGGCGCGTGACATGCCACTGGGCAAGCTCCGTAAACCCCTCGTGATCCTGGCCACGGCCGATGAAGAGACCGGCATGTCGGGCGCGAAGGCCCTGGCAGCCAGCGGCAGAGCACCGGGTCGCTATGCGGTCATCGGCGAGCCAACGGGCTTGCGCCCCGTTCGCATGCACAAAGGCATCATGATGCATGCCGTTCGCATTCAGGGGCGCTCCGGCCACTCCAGCGACCCCAGTCTCGGCGTCAGCGCCCTGGAGGCGATGCATCGGGTGATCGCCGCACTGTTGGCCTGGCGCGACGAGATCCAGGGTGCACATTGGAACGGGCTTTTTTCAGTTCCCTTTCCGACTTTGAACCTGGGGCACATACACGGCGGTGACAACCCGAACCGCATCTGCGGCGACTGCGAGCTGCAGCTGGACCTGCGACCGCTTCCCGGGATGAGCCTGCAAATGTTGCGCGACACGCTTCACGAGCGGGTGCAGGCGGCGGTGGCCGGCGACGACGTATCAGTGCAATTCGAGGCCCTGTTCGACGGCATACCCGCCATGGAGACAGCGGCTGATTCAGCGGTCGTGCACGTTGCCGAGACCCTGACCGGTAGAACGGCCGAGGCGGTCGCCTTCGCAACCGAAGCCCCCTACTTCGGACAATTGGGCATGGAGACCATCGTGCTCGGCCCGGGGGACATCGCCCAAGCCCATCAGCCCGACGAGTATCTCAGCATGGACCGACTCCAGCCCACGGTGCAACTGCTGAGAAAGCTGATCCAGCGCTTTTGTCTGACCTGAGCCACAGCAAGACCATCATCGGCAAGCGAGCGGCCGCCCTGCCCTCCCCGAATCACCGAGTCACCATCAACCGAGTCACCGTTCTTCTCCACGCTTCACTACTCACTACTCACCATTCACCATTCACCGTCCACGCTTCACGAATCCCCCTTGCTACACTTCCTGAAACACCTTCGAATTGAGCGCCAATGGCTGAAGAAACCCAGGCTTTCGTCGACTGGTTCCGTGGGGCGTCACCCTACATCAACGCCCATCGCGGACGTACCTTCGTCATACAGTTCGGTGGCGAAGCGGTCGAGTCTGAAGGCTTCCACCACCTGATTCAGGACATCGCGCTCCTGAACAGTCTCGGCATACGCATTGTTCTCGTGCACGGTATTCGGCCGCAGATAGAGCGACGCATGAAAGAGCGGCGCATCGAGGCAAGCTTCAAGGACGGGCTGCGGATCACCGACGACGCATCCCTGGTGGTTGCCCGGGAAGCAGCCGGCTACGTAAGGGTATCGGTGGAAGCGTTGCTGTCCATGGGCCTGCCCAATTCCCCCATGGCGGGCGCATGTCTGCGGGTCACCTCCGGCAACTTCATCACGGCCCGGCCGGTGGGCATTCGGGACGGCGTGGACTTCTGTCACACGGGCGAAGTGCGGCGAGTGGACCGGGAGGGCATCGAAAGGCAGCTCAAAGAGGGAACCGTGGTCCTGATCTCAAATCTGGGCTACTCGCCTACCGGCGAGGCTTTCAACCTGAGCGCCGAGGACGTGGCGACAGCAATTGCGGTGGAGCTGGAGGCCGCCAAGCTACTGCTGATAGGCGAGCAGCCGGATTTGCGCCATACAGACGGCAAGCCACTGCGCCAGCTCACCCTGGCGGAAGCCCGCCGGAAGCTCGCCAAGGTCCGCGCTGGAGGCACCCAGGCGATCAGCGACACGGCGCGGCATCTACAGAGCGCCATCTATGCCTGTACCAACGGGGTGAAACGGGCCCACCTGGTGGACCGGAGCACGGATGGTGTGCTACTGCTGGAGCTCTTCACGCGCGACGGCGTCGGCACCATGGTCAGCGCCGATCCCTACGAGAACGTTCGACAGGCCCGTATCGAAGACGTAGGCGGAATCCTGGAGCTGATCGAACCTCTGGAGCGGGAGGGCGTTCTCGTACGCCGCCCACGGGAAAAACTCGAGCAGGAGATCCACCGTTTCACCGTGGTGGAGCGGGACGGGACGATCATCGCCTGTGCGGCGCTTTACCCCGCGGAAGGCGAGAAGGCAATTGAGCTGGCCTGCCTTGCCGTCCATCCCGCCTATCAGAGCCGGGGCTTCGGCGATCTATTGCTTGGACGCCTGGAGCGGCATGCCCTGACCCTCGGCGCCGACAGCCTGTTCGCCCTCACCACCCGCGCTACCCACTGGTTTCTCGAGCGGGGTTTCCAGGAACAGACCATCGACGGACTGCCGACGGACAAGCAGGCGAGCTACAACTACCAGCGCAACTCCAAAGTCCTGCTCAAACGGCTGGTCCCGTGATCTCTTTCTCTATGGCGGTGAGGGCCGCCATGGGATCGTCTGCCTGCGTTATCGGGCGACCTATCACCAGATAGGTGCTGCCCCGCTCGACCGCCTCTGCCGCCGTCATAACCCGTTTCTGGTCCTGGGCATCGGCGCCGGCTGGCCGAATCCCCGGAGTTACGAGCACGAAACTCTTCGGCAGTGTCTGTCGCAGGGCCTTGATCTCGTGAGGGGAGCACACCACGCCATCGAGTCCCGAATCACGGGCCAGGCGGGCCAACCGTACAACGTTCTCCAATGGCGAGCCCGCCAGTCCCACGTCAAGCAGGTCGTCCTGTCCCAAGCTGGTAAGCAGCGTAACAGCGACGAGCAGGGGTGGCTGCGGACAGCCCGCAACGGCCCCCCTCGCCGCCTCCATCATCCGGCGTCCACCCTGGGCATGCACGTTCACCATCCAGACGCCCAGATCTGCGGCGGCTAGACAGGCACCCGCCACAGTGTTCGGGATGTCGTGGTACTTGAGGTCCAGGAAAACGGAAAAGCCTTTTCCGGTCAGCTGCTCGACAACCGCAGGACCGGCTCGGGTGAAGAGCTCCTTGCCCACTTTCAGACGGCAGCGCGCCGGATCCACGCGTGCGGCCAGCTCCAGCGCATCCCGGGCATCGGCTACATCCAGCGCGATGATTATCCGTGGTTCACTCACCTTGCACACCCTGGATAGGTTTAACGGTGCCCCAATCCTTGCAGCTCGGGCACTGCCAATGCAAGACCTTGCCGGCAAACCCGCACTGCCGGCAGGCGTACACGGGGCGGTCGGCGAGAAGCTTGTCGGCCAGGTCCCCGAGAAGCATCATGTAGTCCTCCGCAGGGCCTTCCACGTGGGCCGTGGAGAGCTCGATGAGCCGATGCAGACCACGCACCGAAGGCCGGCGCCGAAGCTGCTGCGTCAGGAACCCGATTGCCTCGGCCTCACTTTTCTCCCGGGCCTTCATGTCCGCCAGAGCCAGGGTAACGGTGATGCCGCCGTAGCGTTCCATCAGGTAGCTCAGGTACTTGATCATCTCCGGCACCCGCTCCTCTCTGATACAGCAGTCGACTAGGGGACCAATAATCTCAGCCAGATAGTCGGGATCCTGTTGTTCGACCCGTTTATAGGCCAGCATGGCCGCGCGGTACTGGCCTTTTTCCGAGAGCAATCTGCCCTCCAGAAGGCTCGCGCGAACACAAATGGCGCTCACGTCCAGGGCCCGCCGCACGGTAGCCAGCCCTTCAACACGACGACCCTCGCCGTTGCGTTCCTCTGCCTGCTCACAGTGGTAATGGGCAATGACACGCGCGAGCGGTTTTCCGGTGCAGCGCTCCAGGCGTCGGGCCGTCCGAATGGCCCGCTCCCAGTCCCTTTCCTGCTCGTAGATGTCCACGAGCTTGCGCAGAGCGCGCTCCGCATGCCGATCGGAATCGACTAACTCCAGGAAGAGGGCTTCCGCACGGTCCAGCAGCCCTGCGCGCAGGTAGTCATGACCGAGCTCCAACACGGCGTCGCTGCGCTCTGCGGGAGCCAGGTTCTCGCGGCTGATGAGGTTCTGGTGAATGCGAATGGCCCGGTCCACCTCGCCCCGGCGCCGAAACAGGTTACCCAGGGCCAAATGGGTTTCCACCGTCTCGCTATCCACCTCCAGTGCCTTGGTGAAGAGCTCGATGGCCTTGTCGGGCTGCTGGTCGAGAAGGTAGTTGACTCCCCTGAGGTAATCCGGGCTCACCGGTGTCCGCGGAGCGCCGGCCCGTTTGCGCGCGCTCCCCATGGCGGCATACCAGCCGGAAAGCGCCGCCAGCGGTAGCAGCAGCCAGAGCAGCTCCTGCATCAGCGCGCCTTCGGGACGGCGCTGTTGCCGGTGCCTGCAAGGCGGTGGGCCGAGCATGCCTGAACGGCGCAGCGCCCTCCCGCTGCCATGCTAGGGATCAGGTGAGGTATTGCCTTCTTCGTCGACCCGGTCGCGCAGCTCTTTGCCGGGCTTGAAGTGGGGTACATGCTTGGCGGGCAGCGAAACCGGCTCCCCGCTCTTCGGGTTACGACCCACGCGGGCTGGCCTGTAGTGCAACGAAAAGCTGCCGAAACCGCGGATTTCAATCCGCTCGCCGCTTGCCAGGGTCTGTGCCATGTGCTCCAGAATACTCTTCACGGCAAGCTCCACATCCTTATAGGCAAGCTGCATCTGCTTCTGGGCAATGCGCTCGATGAGTTCCGACTTCGTGACAGTTCCCTTCCCCGTGTTGGACGTACTCATAATAGGTGCCTGCTGCGTATTCCGGATTTCAGGGGTTTAACTCGGTCGGCTCAAGCGAAGCGTTTTCGGGCCCCGGGCGTAACCTGGCCCGGGGCCCGAAACGCCTAGTTGTTGTTGTCGAGCTGCTCCTTCAGCAGATCTCCCAGAGTCGCGCCGCCACCGCCGGAGGCGGCACTGTACTCCTGCATCGCCGCCGCCTCTTCTTCGCTTTCCTTTGCCTTGACGGACAGAGAAATCACCCGCTTCTTGCGATCGACACCGACGAACTTGGCCTCGACCTCATTGCCTTCACTCAGCACGGTGCGGGCATCGTCAACCCGGTCGCGGGACAGCTCGGAGGCACGAATATAGCCTTCAACACCCTCGCCGAGCTCGATCGCGGCCCCTTTTGCATCGACTTCTATTACGGTTCCTTTAACTACGCTGCCCTTGGCATGGGCAGTCAGGAACTGGTAGAAAGGATCGTCGGCAAGCTGCTTGACCCCAAGGGAGATCCGTTCCCGCTCCGCATCGACGGCGAGCACCACCGTCTCGATCTCCTCGCCCTTCTTGTAGTTGCGAATGACTTCCTCGCCAGGCGTGTTCCAGGAGATGTCGGACAGGTGCACCAGTCCGTCGATCTCACCTTCCAGGCCGATGAATATGCCGAAGTCGGTGATGGATTTGATCTTGCCGACGACGCGATCGCCCTTATTGTGTGTGGCGGCGAAGCTCTCCCAGGGGTTGGACTTGCACTGCTTGATGCCGAGAGAGATGCGACGCCGCTCTTCATCGATATCGAGCACCATCACTTCCACGTCGTCGCCCACTTGCACGACCTTGCTCGGGTGGATGTTCTTATTGGTCCAGTCCATCTCGGACACGTGGACCAGCCCCTCGACGCCCTCCTCGATCTCGACAAAGCAGCCGTAGTCCGTCAGGTTGGTGACCTTGCCCTGAAGGCGCGCACCGACAGGGTAGCGCCGTTCTATGTCAACCCAAGGATCCTCGCCCAGCTGCTTCAGACCCAGTGAGACCCGGTTGCGCTCACGGTCGAACTTGAGCACCTTGACGTCGATCTCGTCGCCGACGTTGACCACCTCGCTCGGGTGCTTCACGCGTCGCCAGGCCATGTCCGTGATGTGCAGCAGGCCGTCGATGCCGCCAAGGTCGACGAACGCTCCATAGTCTGTGAGGTTCTTGACGATACCCTTGATCTGGGCGCCCTCCTGCAGGCTTTCCAGCAGCGCCTCGCGCTCGGCGCTGGTCTCGGCCTCCACCACGGCACGCCGGGAGACCACCACATTATTGCGTCGGCGGTCCAGCTTGATGACGCTGAATTCCAGGGGCTTGCCTTCCAGGTAGCCGGTGTCGCGCACCGGGCGCACGTCCACCAACGAGCCTGGCAGGAAGGCGCGAATGTCGCTGATGTCGACAGTGAAGCCGCCCTTGACCTTGCCGGTTAGGATGCCCGTGACAGTGCGACTCTCCTCGTAAGCCTTCTCCAGCTCGTTCCAAGCCTGGGCGCGCTTCGCCTTCTCGCGAGAAAGTATGGTGGAACCGAAGCCGTCCTCGAAGGTGTCAAGGGCCACCTCGACCTCATCCCCTATGGAAACGTCGAGATCGCCGCGCTCATTCGTAAACTGCGAGGCGGGGATCATGCCTTCGGACTTCAAGCCGGCATTCACCACCACCACGTCCGGCCGGATATCGATCACCACGCCCCTTACAATCGCGCCGGGCCGCATTTCGATTGCGGCCTGACTCTCCTCGAACAAATCTGCAAAGCTTTCGCTCATGATTCCCAGTACCCTGTACCCCAGAACTGTCGGGGTACCCCAATGTTCACAGGTGCCGCCATCCCGGCAACGACCCATGGGTTAAACGTTTGACCACACCCTCCGCTCTGCGAAGGGCAACCCGAGTCCCTACACCATTTACGGACCCATTCTGTCCTGGAAGCCCGCCCCGGCAAGCAACGCCACCACCTTCGCCACGACCGCGTCGATGCTCATGTGGGTCGTGTCGATGACCACAGCGTCATCCGCCGGTTTGAGTGGTGAGGCGCTGCGCGCCCTGTCGCGTGCATCCCGCTCGGCGATCTCCAAGACGAGATCGCGAAGGCTAGCATCCATTCCTTTTTCTTTCAACTGCTTATGGCGCCTGCTCGCCCGCTCTTCAGGGCTCGCGTCCAGAAATACCTTTGCCGGAGCGTCGGGAAACACGACCGTCCCCATGTCACGCCCGTCCGCGACCAGGCCCGGCGGCTGGCGAAAGTCCCGCTGCCGTGCGAGCAGCGCCTGGCGTACTGCAGGCAGGGCGGCGACCCGGGAGGCGCTGCTGCCGCAGGCCTCAGTCCGTATGGCGTCCGTGACATCCTCGTCGTCCAGCCACACGGCAGGCTCGCTGCCGTCTTCACCGCCCTGAAAACGCACATCGAGGCCCTTGGCGAGGCCGGCAAGGGGCGCCGCCTCATCCAGGGACAGGCCCCGCTTTTCCGCTGCCAGGGCCAGCAGCCTGTACAGGGCGCCGCTGTCCAGGAAATGCCAGCCCAGCCGGGCGGCTGTGATGCGGGCAACGGTGCCCTTGCCGGAGCCCCCGGGACCGTCCACGGTCAGCACGGGCGTCTTGTCTTGCGCCTCAACCATGGGATTCGGGCTGCACGCGTATGCCCAGCCCAGCCTCCCGGGCCAGGGACGCGAAACCGGGGAAAGAGGTGTCCACGTTGGCACAGTCCTGGATCTCAACCGTATCTGCGGCACACAGCGCGGCCATGGCGAAGGCCATCGCCACCCGGTGGTCACCATGACTGTCGATTCGGCCGCCGCGCAGACCACCGCCGCGGATAAGCATGCCGTCAGGCGTCGCCCGGGCGTCGGCGCCCAGGCTTTGCAACCCATCGGCCATAACCTGGATCCGGTCGCTCTCCTTGACCCGCAGCTCGCCGGCACCGGTGAGCACCGTGTCTCCTTCGGCGCAGGCGGCGGCCACGAAAACGGCGGGAAACTCGTCGATGGCCAGCGGCACCAGGTCCTCCGGTATACGCACACCCCGCAGGGAGCTGGAACGGATCCGCAGGTCGGCGACAGGCTCGCCGCCCACCGCCCGTTCGTTCAACACCCTGAGATCCGCACCCATCAGACGAAGGATCTCGATGACCCCCGTGCGTGTGGGGTTGACGCCCACGTGCTCCAGAAGCACGTCCGAGCCGTCGGCAATGGCCGCGCCCACCATGAAGAACGCGGCCGACGAAATATCCGCGGGCACATCGATGCACATGCCGGTGAGGCGACCGCCGCCCTGCACACAGACCTGGCCCGACTGGCGCGAAACAGGGTATCCAAAGCCCTGCAGCATGCGCTCCGTGTGGTCCCGGGTGGGCGCCGACTCGGTCACGCAGGTGCGGCCCTCGGCGAAAAGCCCGGCCAGCAGCAGGCAGGATTTGACCTGGGCGCTGGCCACGGGCATCGCGTAGCGGATGCCGCGCAGGCCTGCGCCGCCCTGGATGCGCAGCGGCGGCGTGCCGTCGGGGCTCGCCTGGATGACTGCGCCCATACCGGTCAGCGGGTCGGTAACCCGGCGCATGGGCCGGCCGGACAGAGATGCGTCGCCGGTCAGTTCGACGCCGAAGGCCTGGCCCACCATGAGCCCCGCGAGCAGGCGCATGGAGGTCCCCGAGTTACCGAGATACAGGGGGCCGCCCGGCGCGCTCAGGCCGTCTCGGCCGACACCGTGGATGACGAGACCCGCCCCGCTCGGTCCCTCGGCGCCCACGCCCATGGCTCGAAACGCCGCCAGGGTCGCCAGCGTGTCTTCGCCCTCCAGGAATCCGGAGATCTCGGTATCGCCGTCCGCAATCGCCCCGAGCATGACCGCCCGGTGGGAGATGGACTTGTCGCCCGGCACTCGCACCGTGCCCCGGAGGCGGCCGCCGGGGGACACGGAGAAGCTGACCGAAGGCGAATCACCCACCGCCGAGCTCACTCCGCCGGCACCACGCCGTCCTCGGTCTTCGTGAAGCGGTCCCGTGCATCCTTGGCGCGCCTGAACACCTCCTGGATGAAGGCACCGTCGCCGTCGCGTATGGCCACAGTCAGCTTGTCCAGATCCTCCTGAAAGCGCGCCAGCACGTCGAGGATGGCTGACCGGTTCGCCAGGCAGATGTCGTGCCACATGGTCGGCTCGCTCGACGCGATGCGCGTGAAATCCCGAAAGCCACCGGCGGCGTAGCGGAAGATCTCGACACGGTCCTCCATGCGTGCCAGGGCGTCAACGAGGCTGTACGCCAGCACATGCGGCAAGTGGCTGGTGGCGGCCAGGATCTCGTCATGGTGTGCTGCATCCATCTCCACCACCTCGGCACCGGTCTGCTCCCACATGGCGCGCACGCGCTTGGTCGCCGCGCGCCGGGTTTCGGCGATGGGAGTGAGAATAACCCGCCGACGTTGAAAGAGCTCCGCGAAAGACGCCTCGACGCCGCTCTGCTCCGTGCCCGCGATGGGGTGGCCCGGCACCAGGTTGGCCAGCGCGCCTCCCAGCGCGGAGCGCGCGGCCGCGATGACACTGCCTTTGGCGCTGCCGGCATCCGTAACGACGGCCTCGGCGGACAGGCCGGGAGCCATGGCGCGGAACACGCTCTCCATGCTGCCCAGCGGCACCGCAACCAGCACCATGTCGGCGCCCTTTACGGCCTGCGCGGGATCCGTGTCAAAGCGGTCGATCACGCCGAGCGACACGGCCCGCTCCAGGTTCTCGGCGCGCCGACTGCTGCCGACCACTTCCGCCACGCCACCCGCCTGGCGCAGGGAACGCGCCAGGGAGCCGCCAATCAGTCCGACGCCGATGATGCAAAGGCGCTTTATCATCCGTGCGCTGCCCGCGTCAGGGCTTTCTGCAGCACGGTCAGAAATCGCCGGTTTTCCCGCTCCAGGCCGACGCTGACCCTGAGATGACGGGGCATGCCATAGGCGGCGACGGGCCGCACGATGACCCCGTTGCGCAGCAGATCCTCGTTAACCGCGGCCGCGGACCCGCCCACGTCGACCGAGATGAAATTACCGGCCGACGGGATGTACGCCAGCCCCATGCGATCGAAGGCCGCGGTCAGCTGCCGCATGCCGTGGCGGTTGACCTCGACGGAGCGCTGCAGGTGCTCCCTGTCGAACAGCGCGGCATGGGCCGCCGCGAGCGCAACGCTGTTCACGTTGAAGGGCTGGCGCACACGGTTGAGCAGCTCGGCGACGTCCGGGTGGGAGATGCTGTAGCCGACCCGCAAGCCCGCGAGCCCGTACGCCTTGGAGAAGCTGCGCGTCACGATCAGATTCGGGTAGCGGTCGACCCAGGGAATACAGTTGGGATAATCCGGCAGGTCGATATACTCGGCATAGGCTTCGTCCACCACCACCAGCATATGAGTCGGCAGCGAGCCGATGAAGCGCTCCAAGCTGACCGCGTCCAGCCAGGTGCCGGTGGGATTGTTGGGATTGGCGATGAAGACCAGACGGGTGCGCTCGCCCACTGCATCGCCCATGGCATCCAGATTGTGCCCCCACTCCCGCGCCGGGGTCACTGTGGCTTTGGCACCGACGGCCTGGGTAACCAGAGAGTACACGGCGAAAGCGTACTCGGAGTAGATCACCTCCCGCTTGCCGCCGGCAAACGCCCGCGCGATGAGATCGAGCACGTCGTTCGAGCCGTTGCCCAGGGTGATCTGCTCGCTCGCGACATTCAGCTGCTCGGCGAGAGCCTGCTTCAGGGCAAAGCCGTTGCCGTCGGGATAGCGGGCGAGCTCGTTCAGCGCGGCCCCGGCCGCCTGCGTGGCCTGGGTGCTTGGACCCAGCGGGTTTTCGTTGGAAGCGAGCTTGATGGCGGCCCTGACGCCATATTCGCGCTCCAGCTCAGAGATAGGTTTTCCGGGCAGATACGGGCTGAGCCCCCTGACGCCGCGGGTGGCGAGTCGTTCCTTGCTGTTCATTGGTCCGGCCATGTCCTGTTCACGCCGGCCCCGCCCCGAGGGGCAGGTGCCGTTCCCCACTTCGGTTACATGAAGGCCCTGGGGTAAGAACCGAGGACCTTCAGCAGAGACGCGCGGTCGCGAATCTCCTCGAGAGCCTCCTTCACAACGGGTTCGTCCGCGTGTCCCTGGATATCCACGAAGAACACGTACTCCCAGTTCTCCCGACGCGACGGCCGCGACTCGATTCGGGTCATGCTGATGCCTTTACGGGAAAAAGGCTCCAGCAGAGCGTACAGGGCGCCCGGCCGGTTGGCAGCAGACAACAGCAACGAGGTCTTGTCCTGCCCGGTGGGAGGTACGGAGCGATGACCGACCACCAGGAAACGGGTAGTGTTGCCGGGATCGTCCTCGATGTTGGCCGCGACAATCGGCAGCTCGTAGGTCTCTGCTGCCACGTCACCAGCGATGGCAGCCGCGTCTGTCTTACGGGCGGCTCGGCGTGCGGCGATGGCATTGCTCGGCACCGCTTCCCGCCGTATGCCGGGCAGATTCAAGTCCAACCATTTCCGGCACTGGGCCAGGGACTGCTGGTGGGAGTAGATGCGCCGAACCGCACCGAGCTGCCCTGCCCGGCTCATCAGGTGCTGATGGATCCGCAGCCCCACCTCACCGCAGATCTTCAGCGGCGAGTGAACGAACTCATCGAGCGTGTAGCTGATGACCCCTTCTGTGGAGTTCTCGACCGGCACGACGCCGTACTGGGCCGTGCCCGCTTCCACTTCCCGAAACACCGCATCGATGGCGTCCACGGGCCGGGTTTTAACGAACCGCCCGAAATGCTTCAGCGCCGCCGCCTCGGTGAACGTTCCCTCCGGCCCCAGAAACGCGACACACAGCGGTTTTTGCAGCGCCAGACACGCCGAGATGATCTCTTTGAACAGGCGGACCATGGCCTCGGCTGAGAGCGGTCCGCGGTTGCGGTCCGTGACCTGGCGCAGGATCTCGGCCTCGCGATCAGGGCGGTAGAAGTCCTCGTCATCACCGCTGTCTCGCTTCGCTCGCGCCACCTGCCGGGCCAACGCCGCTCGCTCGTTGATGGCGTTTTGGATTTGCAGGTCTACGGCGTCGATGCGTTGACGCAGCTCGTCGAGTGCCGGCTCTGCCTTCTGCCCGCCGGACCGCGGATCTGCTACCTTCGAACCCATCCGCTTGCGTCTTCCTCGTCCACTTTCCAGGCTCTTCCCGGTCGTACGCTCGCCGCCCTTACAGGGTTCGGACCGCGAGCACGCCTTCAATGCCGTGGATCTCCCGCACCACGGTGTCCGGAATTGGATCCTCCACGTCCGCCAGCGTGTACGCGAGCTCACCTCGCGACTTGTTGAGCATGTCGAGGATATTGAGGCGGGCCTCGGCCAGGCTGGTGGAGATCTGACCCAGCATGTTGGGCACGTTGGCGTTCACGACCGCGATCCGATAGCCGCCGTTGCGCGGCATGACAGTCTTGGGGAAATTCACCGAGTTGGTGACATTACCGTTCTCCAGGTATTCACGCACCTGGTCCGCCACCATCACGGCGCAATTGTCCTCGGCTTCCCGCGTGGATGCGCCGATGTGCGGGAGGGTGATGACCCGCTCGTGCTCCTTGAGCAGATTATTGGGGAAATCGCACACGTACGCGCCGACCTTTCCCTCCTGAATGGCCGCGGACACCGCCTCGTCGTCAACGATGCCGTTGCGTGCAAAGTTCAGGAGGACGACCCCCTGGCGCATGGACTTCAGCCGGTCGGCGTCGATCATGCAACGGGTGGACTCCACCAGCGGCACATGGAATGTAACTGCATCCGAGCGCGCCAGAAGATCGTCGATGCTCGCCGCCTGCTGCACCTCGGAGGACAGCTGCCAAGCCCTCGCCACGGTGATCTCGGGGTCGTAGCCGATAACCCGCATGCCGAGCGACAGGGCGGTGTTGGCCACCTTGACGCCGATAGCGCCCAGCCCGATGACGCCCATGGTGCGTCCAGGCAGCTCAAAACCGCTGAACTGTTTCTTGCCCGCCTCGACCTGCTGGCGAACCACCTCGTCGCTGCCCTCCAGCCCCCGGGCATAGTTCCAGGCCGGGCAGATGTTCCGAGCAGCGATCAGAAGACCCGCGATCACCAGCTCCTTGACGGCATTGGCATTGGCGCCAGGCGCGTTGAACACCGGTATGCCCGACGCCGTGAGCGCTTCCACGGGGATGTTGTTGACGCCGGCGCCGGCACGTCCAACGGCTTTCACGCTCTCTGGAAGGTCCATGCCATGCATGTTAAACGAGCGCAGCAGAATCGCATCCGGATGCTGCATTTCGGAGGCCACCTCGTAGGCATCGCGGGGCAGCCGATCCAGGCCCGCGAGCGAGATGTTGTTGAGAGTCAGGATCTTGAACATAGACGATTACAGCTGCAGCAGCTTGTGGCCCATGGGCCGCGGCCGAGCCTCGTTCCCCCGATCGAACCATTGCCGCCGATCCAGCACCGGCCTGATGACATCAGCCGTGCCGAACCTCGAAGTCACTCATGAACTCGATGAGGGCGTCCACGCCCTCTTCAGGCATGGCATTGTAGATACTCGCCCGCATGCCGCCCACCGAGCGATGCCCCTTGAGCGTCACCAGACCACGCTCCGCCGCTTCGGCCAGAAACGTCTTGTCCAACTCGGCGTTGGGCAACGTGAAAGGCACGTTCATCCAGGAGCGGCAGACCACCGCCACCGGGTTGTCGTAAAAATCGGTGACATCGATGGCAGCGTAAAGCTTCTGTGCCTTGCGCCGGTTGACCTCCGCCATGGCCTCAAGCCCCCCCTGCTCCTTCAGCCACTCGAATACCAGTGCCGCCAGATACCAGGCATAGGTCGGCGGCGTGTTGTACATGGAGCCGCTGTCGGCGTGGGTTTTGTAGTTGAACATGGCTGGCACGCTGTCAGCCGCGTGTCCGATCAAATCGTCGCGGACGATGACCAGCGTCAGCCCTGCCGGGCCTATGTTCTTCTGCGCTCCGGCGTAGATGACGCCGTAGCGCGACACATCAAGGGGCCGCGAGAGCAGCGTGGAGGACATGTCGGCGACCAGAGGCACCCCATGGGTGTCCGGGATGAAATGGAACTCCATGCCACCGATGGTCTCGTTGGGGGTGTAGTGCACGTACGCCGCGTCCGGGTCGAGGGACCAGTCATTGGGGGGTGGGATGCGCGTGTAGTTGTGGGGCGCGTCGTCCGCCGCCACGTTCACCTGGCAGTATCGCCGCGCCTCGGCAATGGCCTTCTTTGACCATTGGCCCGTGTTGACGTAGTCGGCTTTGCCGCCGCCACGCAGCAGATTCAGGGGCACCATGGCGAACTGGCTGCTGGCACCACCCTGCAGGAACAGCACCTTGTAGTCGTCGGGAATGGACAGAAGCTCGCGCAGATCCGCCTCCGCCTTCTCCGCAATCGAAACGAACTCCTTGCCGCGATGGCTCATCTCCATTACCGACATGCCGCTGCCCTGCCAATCCAACATCTCCCCTCGAGCCCGCTCCAGAACGGCTTCCGGCAGTATGGCCGGCCCCGCGCTGAAGTTATAAACACGTGCCATGTTGCTTCTCTCTCAACAAGTTGTCCGGGAATACCGGCCTGCCGGCTGCCGTGCCGGTGGCTATTCTTCCTCCGCCGGCGTGTCGCCTCCCTCTTCCATGTCGACGATGGGCTCCACCACCACCAGCGTCTCCGCCTCGCTCAAGCTGATCAGCTTAACTCCCTGGGTATTGCGGCCCAATACCGACACCTCGGCCACGCGGGTTCGGACCAGCGTACCGGCGTCGGTGATGAGCATCATCTCATCGTCCTCGTTGACCAGAATGGCGCTCACCAGCTGGCCGTTGCGCGCGCCCGTCTGCATGGCGATGACCCCTTGGCCACCGCGCCCCTGGGATCGGAACTCGTCCACGTTGGTGCGCTTTCCATAGCCCTTGGCGGTCGCGGTGAGCACACAGCCACCGGTGGGAATGATCTGGGAAATGAGGCGTTGATCCTTCGGCACCAGGATACCGCGGACGCCGCGGGCACCCCGCCCCATGGACCTTACCTGCCGCTCGTGGAAACGGATGACCTTGCCACCGCTGGTAAACAGCATAACGTCCTGTTCCCCGTCGGTCAGGTCAACACCGATGAGCTCGTCGTCGGACAACAGGTCGATGGCTATGATGCCGGTAGACCGGGGACGCGAGAAATCCGCCAGGGGGGTCTTCTTTACGGTGCCACCGCTGGTTGCCATGAACACGTAGCCGCCGTGTTCGAAGTCCTTCACCGGAAGCACGGCGGTGATGCGCTCGCCCTCTTCCAGAGGCAGCAGGTTGACGATGGGCCGTCCGCGCGCGGCTCTGCCAGCCTGGGGTAGCTCGTAGACTTTCATCCAATACACCCGGCCGCGGGTAGAGAAGCAGAGGATCGTGTCATGGGTGTTGGCAACGAACAGCTTGTCGACGAAATCCTCCTGTTTCATCGCCGTGGCGGACTTGCCCCGCCCACCGCGGCGCTGGGCGCGATAATCGCCGATGGGCTGGGACTTGGCGTAGCCCGCGTGGGACAGGGTGACCACCACATCCTCTTCGCTGATCAGATCCTCGAGCGAGAGGCCGAGATGCTCGTCCAGGATCTCCGTGCGCCGCTCATCGCCGAACTGATCCCGAACGGCAATCAGCTCCTCGCGGATGACCTGCATCAGCCGGCCCGGGTCGGAAAGGATATCCAGCAGATCGCCAATCTTGTCCAGCAGTTCCTGGTACTCGTTGAGGATCTTCTCCTGCTCCAGCCCCGTCAGTCTGTGCAGCCGCAAATCGAGAATAGCCTGAGCCTGTACCGGTGACAGATGGTAACCGTCGTCCTGGAGACCGTATTCGGCCGCCAGTTCATCGGGTCTTGAGCTCTCTGCGCCGCTGCGGGAAAGCATGTCGGTAACGCTGCCTGGCGGCCACGCCCGTGACAGCAACGCCTCTTTGGCCTCCGGCGGGCTCGCCGAGCTCTTGATGAGCTCGATGACGGGATCGATATTGGCCAGGGCCACCGCCTGACCTTCCAGGACGTGCGCCCGTTCCCGGGCTTTGCGCAGCTCGTA
>JASJBY010000329.1 GCA_030066245.1 Gammaproteobacteria bacterium | reverse complement strand
GATGGGTCGTGGGCATGGCATTCATGGCCGCCCAGGCAAAAGCGTGTTTTCCCTTCTTGTATTGGGCGACTTGTTTCGCGTGGCACATGTTGCACGTTTCGGGTGTGGGCATTCGGGCCTTGCTCGCGTCTTCGTGCTGCTGATGGTCAGGGCCGTGGCAGACGGCACATCCTACTCCCTTTCCGGCATGTCGGCTGTTCTGCCAGTCCGCCACGATGTTCGGGCTGACCTGCTCGTGGCATTCGATGCAGTTGTCCCCCTCGGAAGAGAGCGGAAACACGAGAGCTGACAGGAGCATGAGCGCACAGGAGAATATCGGGACCGTGGCGCTGCGCTTCCGCGGGTCCGTGTGGGTGGTTTGGGAATTCGTCATGGCAGTGCTCCTCATGGGATGGTCAGCCGCTGCCCGCCCGCGGTGGGCATCGGACCTCTCCGGGTTTACCGGTCTGCACAGCGTATGACCGAAGCAATATACCCACAAGGTGGCTGGCTGACGCAGATCAACTGCCCGAAGTGGGCGTTCCCCGCACCGTGATCTGGGGCGTCAGTCAAGCTCGGCGGCGGGCACCGGGCGCAGGATACCAGCGAACAGCCTCGAGCTGCCCAGTGCCACTTCGCTAACCGAAAGGTCCACAGCGAAAAGCCTGCCGTCTTTGTGCAGCCCCTGAACTCGGCGCCCGATACCGATGATGCGTCTCTCCCCCGTCTCCTGGTACCGCCTCATGTAGTCGTCGTGGGCGTCCCGATGCGGCGCCGGCATGAGGGTGTTCACCTTCCGCCCCATCACTTCTGCGGCCGGGTAACCGAACATGCGCTCGGCCGCAGGATTGAAGATCAAAATCTCGCCCTGGCTGTTGATGACGACGATGGCGTCCACGGCTGTGCGCAGGATCGCCTGCAGGGTACCCTCCCGTTCCTTGAGCTCGCGCAGGACGAGCTTGCGCTCCTTGGCCACCTCCTGCAGCTCTTCGTTGGCCTGCGAGAGACGCTGGGTGCGGTCTCTGACCCGCAGCTCAAGCTCGTGGTAGGCCCGCCGCAGGCGTGCTTCCGCTGCATGACGCTGGCGTTCGGATTGGACCAGGAAGCGGAGCATGGCGCCGGTAATAAGGGCCAGCGCCACCACGAACATACCGGTTTCCCGCCACAGCTGCTCGCGCACCTCGCGGTGCAAACCTGCCTCCGGCAGATCGGCTACCAGCCAGCGGGTGCCTGGTATGGGCGCGGTTGCGTCGAGGCGGCGGAGTTCCCCTTCGGATAGCCGCATGTCTCGCGACAGCTTATTCCTGGTGCCGTCCGCGGTTACTTCGATCAAGCTAGGATCCGAGGCCAGCAACACCAGCATGCGGTGGTCTACCAGCTCGCTGTTGGCGAGCACGCGGGCAACCACTCTCGGATGGAAGCTGACGAAGAAGACGCCATGCTCGCCGCTGGGGGTCGCCCACCGCGCCATGACGTCGAAATGGTAGGCATCCGGCTGAGGATGGATGTAGAGCTCGTAAGGATGCTGGTCCGCGGCAAAGTCCCGGATGTCCCGCTGGCAGAGTTCTCCGATCAAGTCATCGAAGTCATAGACGAGGGGGTCGCCGGAGGCCGAGGTGACCGTGAAGGCAAGCCTGTCGGGAAAATGGGTATCCAGCTTGTCGGTGAGGCGCTGGTTGAGGGCATCGTCCTCGGGCTGGGCGGCGACGCCGTGAATGAGCGCATTCTCCTCCTGGGCGAACAGGGAAACGCGTCGCTTCAGCTCGGCGATCTGCAGCCCTATTTCTCCGGCGGCGGCGTTGACGGCCCGGCCAGCGAGCTGCCTTTGATGCTCCCTGTAGTCCTGATAACGAGAGCGGCCGTTGAGGATCAGCAGCAAGCTGGCAACCAGGAGAATGAGCAGAACGAAAACAGCTGAAGCGCGGACTTTGTTGTGCATGGCGCGTATCGTGCGGTCGCTTGCCCTCGGAGGCGCGGGACCTGCGGGCAGCAGGGTGACTGATGATAATGGGGCGCGTCCGCGGATGACCAGTGGACGCTGGCAAGGCTTGAACGGCCGAGACAGTGAGGTCGTCTCCAGCGATTCGCTCCAGCTGCCCTCGGTTGGGCTAATATGCGGTCATCGACGACGGATCTGCGGAGAGGGTGCTTCCGGACACAGGCCGAAGGGGGGACAAGGTGTGACAAAGACAATTCCGATTGTGGCTTGCATCCTACTGATGCAAAGCGCCCAGGCGGCCATGCGCTGCGGCAACCATCTCGTCGCTGCGGGGGACTCGAAGATGGAGGTCCTGCTCCGATGCGGGCCACCGACTCTCGCCGAACCGGTCTCGGTCTCTTCCTATGAACGCTATCGATATGGCGGCGTTCAGGGATACGCATACCCGGTTGAGGTCTGGCACTATGACTGCGGCCGCGGCATTCTGGTCAAACGCCTGTTCTTCGAGGGCGGTTTTCTCCGCGGAGTGGAGCCAGGGCGTATTCGGGGCACCGGCCCCCAGCGCTGCAACTGACGTGTATCTCCCGGTGGACGCGACCAGCGACCGGTCCGGCCGCTGCATTGAGGCGGCGGAATGACCGTCTCGGACTTCACTCCGCTGTGGATCTCGCTCCAGCTGGCTTCAGTGACCACCGGGATACTCCTGTTGCTGGCACTGCCGTTCGCGTATTGGCTGGCGCACACCCGATCGCGTATGCGCCCGCTGGTCGAGGCGCTGACCGCGTTGCCTCTGGTGCTGCCGCCCACGGTGCTTGGCTTCTACCTGCTGGTTGCATTCGGCAGCCAGAGTCCCCTCGGCAAAGGCTGGCAGAGCGTCTTCGGCGGTCCGCTGGCGTTCTCGTTCGAGGGATTGGTACTGGCCTCATGTCTGTACTCGTTCCCTTTCGCCGTGCTCCCGCTGCGCAGTGCCATAGCCCAGATGGAACCTGAGTTGCTGGAGGCGGCGTGGACGCTGGGTGCATCGAAACTGGCCGCTTTCTTTCACGTGGTATTGCCGAACATCCGTTACAGCCTGGTGACTGCCGCCGTCCTGGCTTTCGCTCACACCATCGGCGAGTTCGGCGTGGTGCTCATGGTCGGTGGCAACATACCAGGCCGTACTCAGGTGATCTCCATCGCAATCTATGACCATGTGGAGGCGCTGGAGTATGGCGCCGCGCACGGGTGGTCCGCGCTGCTGCTGGTGTTCTCGTTTCTGGTTCTGCTGGCGGTTTACGCTATGGACCGCCGGCGAGGTCAGCGGTCGTGGATGTAGGCATTGCGGCGCGCGTGGAGTACTCACGAGGCCCCAGGGCGGTGTCGCTGGCCTTGTCGGCTGCCGGTGGCGGCATCAGCGTCGTGGTCGGTCCATCAGGCAGCGGCAAGTCCACCCTGCTGCGTATCCTGGCCGGTCTGCTCACACCGGACAAGGGCTACATCCAGGTCCGCGACCAGCCGTGGTTCGATCACAGCAAGGGAATTGATCTGGCACCTCAGCAGCGTCGGGTGGGAATGGTTTTTCAGGACTATGCCCTGTTTCCCAACATGTCGGCCCTGGACAACGTGGCGTTCGCACGAAGAGGCCGGGAGGACCGTCGCCAGGCACGCAAGGCTGCTGCCCGGTTTCTCGCCAAGGTGCACATGGAGGGACTGCAGGACCGTTACCCCCGAGAGCTCTCCGGAGGGCAGAAGCAGCGCGTGGCGGTCGCCAGGGCCTTAGCGAGAGAGCCAGATCTCCTGCTTCTCGACGAGCCTTTCTCGGCCGTGGACCAGGTGGTCCGGCGCAAGCTTCGCGAAGAGCTGCTGGAGCTCAGCGCGAGTCTTCAATGTGCCGTTATCCTGGTTACCCACGACCTCCAGGAGGCGGCAATGCTGGGTCAGCAGGTCGGAGTGATGCACCGGGGCAGCCTGCTGCAAATGGGCGCTCGGGAGGAGATATTCTATCGACCGGCCGACGTGATGGCAGCCAGGCTGCTGGACATGCGTAACATTCTTCCGGCTGAAGTGGTCTCAGCGGACGGGCGCGAGACGGTCGTTCGGTGGGCCGGCACGCTGCTGAGCGCGTACACGACGCAACGCTTTCAGGTCGGCGAGCGGATTTGGGCTGGCATCCGCCCGGAGCATGTGCTCGTCGTGCGCCGCGACGGCCCGCGGCGACCCAACGAAGTCTCGGGGACGGTGAGCAGGATGCTGTTCCTGGGGGGGCAGGTGCAGGTCTCGTTCCAGCCGGATGGGGCGGAAGAGGAGGTGAGCCTGGAGTTCTCGGAGCATTTGCTGCCGCGTTTCCAGGTCGAGACGGGCAAGCCGCTGCGCGCCAGCCTCTGGCGTGAGCGGCTGCACCTGATGCGCCAGGGGACCGATGAAGCCTAGCCCGCCGTCTCACAATTAAGCTGGTGTATGGCTTCGACGCATTTGCGTGACGGCATGCCAGGGCTCGGACGAGGAAAGCCAGTTGTTTGATACTCTACTCGTTCACTTCCCGGTTTCCGGGGTGGAGACCCCGCTGTTCTTCCCGCCGCTGGTTGCCTTCTGCGTCTCCCTGTTCACCTCCATGGCCGGAATTTCAGGCGCCTTTCTGCTCCTTCCCTTCCAGATGAGTGTGCTCGGATATACCGCGCCCTCCGTGAGCGCCACCAACTTTCTCTACAACGTGATCAGCACACCAGGCGGTATTTACGGTTACGTTCGGGCCGGTCGCATGGCCTGGAATCTGGCGGGGATTCTCACCGCCGGCCTGGTCCCCGGCATCCTCCTGGGCTATTACCTGAGGGTGCTCTACCTTCCCGACCCCGCAGTCTTCAAGGCCTTCGTCGGGCTCGTGCTGACCATCCTCGGGGTCCGGCTGCTGTTCAGCGGGCGCACAACAGGGAATTCCGGTTCCGCAAAGTTCAGCGACGGGGGCCGCTCCGCCTTGGCCTTTCCCCGTTGGCCCGTGTTCCTGGCTGCCATGGGGGTTGGGGTCGGGGCCGGCGTCTACGGCATCGGCGGCGGGGCCGTCATGGCGCCGTTCTGCGTGGCCGTGTGCGGGCTGCCCGTGCATCGCCTGGCGGGAGCGGTGCTGTTTGCAACACTGGTTTCGTCACTGGCCGGCGTCGCTTTCTACAGCCTGGTGCCGGTGCGAGGCATGGTTTGGCCGCCGGACTGGGCCTTGGGCGCACTGCTCGGGATGGGCGGCCTCCTGGGCACTTACCTGGGTGCCCGGGCGCAGAGATACGTTCCAGCCAGATGGATTCGCCTCATTCTGGGGCTGTTGGTCCTGAGCCTTGCGCTGCGTTACCTGGTTCCGTTTCTGCTTGGGTGACCAGCAGTTGGAAGGGCTCGGGGAGAGCGCGGCGAGCGGCGGACACAGGACTGGAGCCGCCGAGTATCGGTCCTCGCACACTACCCGCCGTGAGCTGATAACAGGAGGTATGGCGTGGCCAAGGTGCTTTCCGCCGGTATTATCGTGGTGAGCCGCTCGCGGGGCGGCTGTCGCTACCTGCTCTTGCGAGCCTACAGCTACTGGGATTTTCCCAAGGGCCTGGTGCGAGCCGGTGAGGAGCCTCTCGAGGCGGCCCGGCGGGAGCTCGAGGAGGAGACCGGCCTGTCAGTGGTCGAGTTTTCGTGGGGGTTGGGCTTCAGGGAGACGATACCCTACGGTCGTGGCAAGGTGGCTCGCTACTACGTCGCAGAGACTGCCGAAACCCGTGTGGTACTTCCGGTGAGTGAGGAGCTTGGTCGGCCCGAGCACCACGAGTACCGATGG
>JASJBY010000328.1 GCA_030066245.1 Gammaproteobacteria bacterium | reverse complement strand
GCACCTTCCACAAGCCACGGTGGTCCCCATCGAGTCCAACAGCGCGTTCTTCGAAGGGGAGGCCATGGACTTCAGCTTTCTATTTGACAGCGTGGAAGTCGGCTCCGCCTGGACACTACTTTATCCCGACTTCCAAGCTATCATTCCGAGGCCCTTGGACGCAGCGGCGCCGCTGGCTTATGCCACGTCCGGCGGGGATGAGCGCTGGATGAATTTTCTCAACAGCTGGATAAGGCTCCAGGAGAAAGACGGGACCATGAGGACGCTCTACAGGCACTGGGTGCTCGGAGAGACGGCGGTCAAAGAAGAGCCACGCTGGTCGGTCATTCGAAATGTGCTGGGTTGGGTGGAGTAGGGGGGCGTCCAATGCCCGAACTCGACGACGCTGGCTTCCTATGCGGCATATCAGAAAGCTCTAAAAAAGATGTACCGCGGCGGGCACCGGGTTGTGGCGTGAAGCGAGCCTAGAATCTCGCCACTCGGCTCTGGTCATGCCGGCGACTTTTGCCGCTGGGCCCTACACCTTATACTTCCGGTCTCCCCGTGCACCCCGTGGTTGATCTCTCTGAAACCCATGTGCCAGCGCACGCTAACGAAGAACATGCAAAGGCTGTGACGATGAGCAAAGCAAGCAGTTATCGCAAGTTTCTGGTCGGCCTTTCCCTCGTGGCTCTCATCCCCCCTCTGCTGGCCGGTTGTGCCCAAGAGGAGCCCGAGCGGACCATCATCCGGCCTGTCCGGGCAATCAAGGTTGCCGACTTCGAGGGGTTCCAGGCGCGAGGCTTTCCGGGCAGGGCCCGGGCGAATCAGGAAATCGACCTGGCGTTTCGCGTGGCAGGGCCGCTGATCACACGCCCGGTGAACGTGGGAGACGAGGTGAAGGCCGGTGACGTGGTTGCCCGCATCGACCCGCGGGATTTCGAGGTCAACCTCAGAAACGTGACGGCCCAGCTTGCCGAAGCCAAGGCCGCGCTGGAACGCGCACAGGGGGACTTCAGACGCCAGAGCAACATTTTCAGGAAGGATCCCGGCGCCACCAGTGAGGCGGCCGTCGACCGGGCTCGGGAGAACCGAGATCGCGCGTCGGCCACCGCTGATTCTCTGACCGCATCTGTGACAACGGCCCAGGATCAGCTCGACGACACCTACCTGAGGGCACCCTTCGATGGAACGGTCGTGGCCACCTACGTGGAGAACTTCCAGAACGTGCGCCAGAAGGAACCTATCGTGCGCATCGTGGATACCTCACACGTTGAGATGGTCGTAAACATTCCCGAGAGTCTGATCTCCCTGGCACCCAGTGTGAAGACCGCACTTCTGCAGTTCGATGCTTTTCCGGGCAGGGAGTTTGAGGGGATTGTCAGTGAGATCGGAACCGAGGCCTCGCAGACCACGCGGACCTTCCCTGTCACGCTGCGCATGAAGCAGCCCGAAGACGTCCGGGTACTGCCCGGTATGGCGGGTACCGCGCGGGCCGGCGAGGCCGATTTCCCTGAAGAGCACCAAACAAGGGGGGTCGCGATACAGGCCGGCGCCGTGTTCACGCCGGACACGAAAACCCAGAGCCACGTGTGGGTCATCAAGCCGACGGAAGGCGACCTGGGTGTGCTGGAGATTCGACCGGTCAAGACCGGCGACATGACGGCCCATGGTGTCCTGATCACCGAGGGACTGAGTGCTAACGAGTGGATCGTGACTGCAGGGGTGCATTCCGTGCACGAAGGGCAGACGGTCCGAATTCTGAAGCCGGCTGGGGGCTAAGACATGAGCCTACCAGCCATTGCGGTCCAGAAGCAGCCCATCACCTACTTCTTCGTCTTCCTGCTGGTCGTGGCGGGCACCGCGAGCTATTTCCAGCTCGGGCAGCTGGAGGATCCGGAGTTCACGGTCAAGACGGGTGCCATCACCACGGTCTATCCTGGCGCCAGCGCCGAGCAGGTGGAGTTGGAGGTCACCGACCGAATAGAGACCGCTCTCCAGGAGATGACCGAGGTCAAGAACATCTACTCCAACTCCCGGCCGGGGCTGTCCATCATCAAGGTGGACATCAAGAACGAGTACTGGGCGGATCGCCTGCCCCAGGTCTGGGACCACATGCGCAAGAAGATCGGGGACATGGAGCACGAGCTTCCCCCCGGCGCCGGCAAGCCCCAGATTGGAGACGACTTCGGCTTTGTGTTCGGGTTCCTGATGGCCCTCACGGGGGACGGTTTCACCTATGCGGAGCTGGAGCGTTTTGCGAAGAGCATCCGCAAGGAGCTGGTGGTAGTGCCGGGCGTGGCCCGGGTGGATTTCTGGGGCATCCAGGACCAGCGGGTCTTCGTGGAAACCTCGGAGGCCCAGCTCACCCAGCTCGGGCTCACCACGGAGGACCTGACGCGGACCCTGAGGGTGCAGAATCGGGTCGTGGATGCAGGCCGGGTCGAGCTGCAGGACAAGCGTTTCCGGGTTGCCCCCTCGGGCGAGTTCACGTCGCCTGAGCAGATTGCAGAGCTGGCCGTCACAGGCACCACATTCGCCGAGAAGGCAGAGGGCATCCGGGGTGACGACATCATCCGCATCCAGGATTTCGCCACGGTGGAACGGGGTTACATCGATCCACCGCGTGAATTGATGCGCTACAACGGGCGGTCTGCCATCGGTCTTGCCCTGGCGCCGAGCGCGGGTGTCAATGCCGTGCATGTGGGCCGCGCGGTGGACCGGCGCATCGACGAGCTGGCCGAAGTGATCCCCGCGGGCATCGAGCTGCACAGGATCTCGTGGCAGTCGGATCTGGTGGCCGATTCCATCAAGGACTTTATGATAAATCTCATCGGGGCCGTGTTGATCGTGCTGGCGGTGCTGGCTATGACCATGGGTTTGCGCATGGGCATCATCATCGGGCTCAGTGGGCTGATATTCGCTATCCTCGGCACCTTCATCCTCATGGCAGTGTGGGGCATCGACCTGCAGCGGGTTTCCCTGGGGGCCCTGGTCATTGCCATGGGCATGATGGTGGACAACGCCATCGTGGTGGCGGACGGCTTCGTGGTGCGGCTGCAGCGGGGCATGGACCGGACCAAGGCAGCCATCGAGGCCGCAAGCCAGCCGGCCTGGCCCCTGCTGGGCGCGACGGTGGTGGCCGCCATGGCCTTCTATCCCATCTTTGCCTCGGAATATGACACGGGCGAGTATGGCCGCAGCCTCTTTATCGTGGTGGCCATCGCGCTGCTCTTTAGCTGGCTGCTCTCCCAGACAGTGACGCCGCTCATGTGCATGAATCTAATCCCTGATCCGAAGGAAAGCGGTGACGGCTCGGATCCTTACGCGGGCAAGTTCTACCAAGGGTTCAGGGGCCTGCTGGGCAAGGCGATCCGGGCTCGTTTTCTCTTTCTCGGGGGCATGGTGGCGCTGCTGGTGGCGTCCGTTTACGGCTTCGGTTTCGTCCCTCAGACGTTCTTCCCCGACGCCTCACGAAGCCAGTTTATGATCGACTACTGGGAGCCGGAGGGTAATCGCATCCAGGATGTGTCCGCCAACCTGGCGGCCATCGAGGACGAGCTGTCAAAAGCACCAGGCGTTGACAGCGTGAGCGCGTTCATCGGCAGGGGACCACCCCGCTTCTACCTGCCCGTCAACCCGGAGGACCCGTATCCTTCCTATGCCCAGCTCATCGTCAACACCGAGTCGCTCCCGGATGTGGACAGGGCCATGGACCACATTACGCCGTGGATCGAGGCGAACGTGCCCCAGGCGCTGGTGCGGGTGCGCAAGTACGGTGTGGGCGCCTGGGATGACTGGAAGTTCGAGGCCCGCATCAGCGGACCCGCGCAGGCGGACCCCGATGTTCTGCGCAGGCTTGCGGAGCAGGGTGTGGCTATCCTGGAGGCCAGTCCCTACGCGAAGGAAGTCCGCACCAACTGGCGCAACCGGCACCGGCACATCGTGCCCGAATACAACCAGGAGCGCGGCCGCTGGACCGGTGTGGATCGGGAGGACCTGGCCAGTGCCACCAAGCGTTCCTTCGACGGCATTCCGGTGGGTCTGTACCGGGAAGGGGACGACCTCATTCCCATCGTCGTTCGGGACGTGGAGGCACAGCGCAGGGAAGCGGCCAGCGAGATGGCGGCAGTGCAGATACTACCGAGCCTGTCCACGGAATCGGTGCCTGTAGAACAGGTCACCGATGGCATCGCGGTGGAGTGGGAAGACCCCCTGATCTGGCGCTGGGACCGGCGGCGGGCGGTCACCGTTCAGGCCTCGCCGGATAATGCGACGGCGCCGACGCTGATGGCCGATGTCAGGGCGGCCTTCGAGGCCATCGAGCTGCCGCCGGGCTACAGCCTGGAGTTTGACGGCGAGTACGGCAGCACCAACGAGTCTCAGCAGGCCCTCGTTCCGGGCATCGTTCCCGCGGTGGTCATCATGCTGGCCATCATCGTGGTGTTGTTCAATGCCTATCGCCCGCCGTTGATCATCGTGCTGATCATTCCTTTCGCGTTGGTCGGTATCACGGTCGGATTGCTGATCATGGGGTCACCCTTCGGCTTCATGGCATTACTGGGTGCCATGAGCCTGTCCGGCATGATCATCAAGAACGTGGTGGTGCTACTGGACCAGGTGAACATCAATCTGGGCGAGGGGATGAGTCCCTATGAGGCGGTGGTGGAGTCGGCGGTGTCTCGTCTGAAGCCCGTGCTCAACGCCGCAGCCACCACAGTGTTTGCCCTCATTCCCCTGTATTTCGACATCTTCTGGGAGGCCATGGCGGTGACCATCATGTTCGGCCTGGCGTTTGCGACCGTTCTGACCATGGTGGCTGTGCCCGTGCTTTACGCGACTTTCTACAGGATTCCGTCGCCTAAGGCCACCTGAGCCTCGTGAATCGCGATTCGTGAATCGTGAATCGAAAAGCGTGAATGGTGTATCAGGGAGAGTGTGGCTGCTGATAGCGTGTACCACACCTTGGCCGAGTCACGGGACTCGTAGACCGGATGGGGCGTAGCTGAATACGGCTCTACCTGGCACTGGATTGTTAACCACCGGGAACACGGGGGCCTCTCGGTTCAAGAGGGGCGAAAGGTGTACCGGTCGTGCGCCTTGTTCGCCCTGTACTAGGGCTAAACTCTTGCCGATTCACGATTCACGATTCACGATTCACGCTTCACGAGTTACGCTTCACGAGTCACTTCTCAGAGGCCCATTCCATTTTCAGTTTGCGATGATGTATCGCACAGTCACGAAGGTATAGATTTATCAGGCTTTGGTACGGAATACCTGTTTCTTCGGCCATAGATTTGAAATAGGCGACGGTATCACGGTCCAACCTCATGGTTACAGGTTGCTTTAGATATTTAACGAAGGGATTTTTTCGTCCTTTCATTTTCGAGAAGTCGTAGTGAGCTCTCATTTTCTCCGCTTCCAATATTCTCGTTCCTCGTCTTTGTCTGCTCTTCTAGCAGAAACAATACGGACTAATGTTTCACTCTCTCGAAAACAGTGGCAAACAACGAGCACCTGTGGTTTAAAGCTCAGCCCGAGCAGAATGAACCGATCTTCCTCATCTGAATGGTCAGGGTCGTAAAAGTGAATCGCGGACTCGTCGTAAAATACGGTTCGCGCTTCTTCGAAAGATACGCCATGCTTTTTTTGA
>JASJBY010000327.1 GCA_030066245.1 Gammaproteobacteria bacterium | reverse complement strand
GGAGTCCGAGGACCGAGCGCGCGCCGGCCATCTCTACACGCGCGGCGGACAGCGTCAGCGCAGGTCCGGTGCGTCGTTCAACTCGTTTCGCGGCGACCGGCTGGCCGAGGTCCGAGGTATTTCCGCCGTCGGCCCGGATTCCGCCATGATCCGCTCACCCACGTCGAAATAGGAAATGACCCCGAGCAGACGCCGGGTATCCTCCTCCACGACCCCCAAGGCGGTCTTGGTTCGATACAGCGTGAGCAGGGTTTCGAGCATGGGCGTGTCCGGGTGCACCACCGGTACATCCGGGTCCAGACAGACCGTCACCGGCTCGTCGATGACACTGTCCAGACGCTCGCGCAGATCTTCCAGACTGTTGGAGAGATAGGGCAGGCCGGTGAGGCCTTTCTTCAGGGTGGCAGCCTTCGGCAGCACGAGACGCAGCATACAGCTCACTCCGAGTATGCCCAGGAAGCGGCCCTCCTGATCCACCACCGGCAGGCTGCGAAACCGATGGCTCATGATCTGCTCGGCGGCGGTACCGATGGTGTCGGTGTCCCGCAGCACAACGGGGTGCCTGTTCATCAACTGCTCAGCGGTCACGGCAGCATCCTCCTCGTCGGACTGATGAGGACCTGAGTCATCCATCCGCATCGCCCGATCGGCCTGGGTGTTCAAGCGAAGCTCCAGCGAGACCCCATGCCGGCCTCCGCAGTGTTCGCAGCGAGCACAGTACCTGAGCATTATGAAGATTTAACCGGGCAGGAACCTTGATTGCGGTCAAGGGTGGCCCCGCAGGTATCCGAGGCGAGACGCCAGGAAATGCATAACCAGCCGCAGAGCATGCCGCGCAAACCAAGCTTCTATCTTCCGGGCATGTCGGCCCATGTGGTCCAGCGGGGCAAAGAAACCATCAGCCGCATGTGGCAGTACCTGGGTCGCCAGTATGTGATGTACGTCAACCAGATCTATGGACGCTCATGAACGCTGTGGGAAGGCCGTCACGAGGACAGCGTGGTCTCAGCGGACGACTATCTGCTGGGATGTTACTGTTACATCGAGCTCAACCCGGTGAGAGCGGGGATGGTCCGTGCGAAAAGCGGATGGATCAATTTTTTGCCTTCCCTATCACTTCGGGTACACAACAATGAAAGCAATCGGTCTGTTGTAGAAGGATGAGGTTGGTGGAGCGCTCACGAACGCTCCGCCTGAGCGTACTGCTCAAGATTAAGCAAGGCTGGGTGCCATTAATCGCTTGCATACCTCACCCCGAAGCCGTCAAGACCCCGAAGTCTCCGCCCGCTGAATTGCAGTTCGCCCACACCGCAGAGACTCGTCAACTCTACGGTGGGAAGCGCTTTCGGCCAGGAGCTTCATTTAAACTTGATTAAGAAATTCACATAGACGTTTGTCGGTCGAGTCTCAACAGCCCAATTCTTCATCTTCAACGTGTAGGTACCACCACCTGTCGCACCCGTCGCCAGCGCGTCGCTCCATTTCTTCCCATCCTTTGGAATCTTCGCCTCAGGACCGGGCTTCGCGTCGCCCCATCCTTCTTTGTGACGTTTCGTAATAAACTTTTCTACCGAATTGCATTGATGCGCTTGAACACTCCCAACGCTATTTCCTGTATTCCCCCCCGTATGAAGTGCTTTTCGTTTTTCAGCGTCCTTGTCTATCGTTGAGGCTCCGGACACGCCGCGCAGGAACTGCCCACGCAAATCTGGAAGATTGAACTTTCCTGTGCCTGGAGTGCCGAAATCGTCGCCGATGACGGCGAAGAGTTTCATATACTCACGGTCCTCGCGGCTCAGTGTCTCGCCATCACAGAACAGCCAGCCCTGATTCTTCAGTTCGCCGCGCCGATCTGTATTATCCTCGCCCGCATACGTAATTATCGTACCTACAGGCAGCTCATTCGACATGACTTGCTCTCCTTCTAGACAACCATAGCGGCTTTTGACTGTTTATATCTTTGTAATTTCAATCGTTCCATCAGAGTGCTTCTTGAGTCCCGATTTATTTTCGTCTCCTTCATCAGATCCCCCTTTTTTTTTCCCATTGCTTTTGTCGACACCAGGGCGCGTAGCGCCGCCAGGCGGCTCAGATTGCACAGGAGTGCTAACCGTAGATGCTTTCGCTTGTTTTGCACCAAACATCTTTTTGGCAACGTGTTCCGTCATAGAATCCTTCCCCAGTGCCTGTCCGTAACCCTTCAATACGGGTTGCATTGCCGTGATAAACTGACCCTGAAGGTCTATGGCGTGTTTCATATTTGTCGTCGCATTCTGAGCAGCTTTCTCTGCCTGCTCCGACGTAAGTTTCCCTGCGGCTTCAAGGGCCTGAATGGTCTGCTGCTGACCGCTTAGATCTCGGAAAAGCTGCTCGTTCTTCAGGGCGCCGATAATGTCCTTTAGCCCGTTAGACTCCGGCAACGTGGCGGGCATTTGCAGCTGTACTACCGATTCGTCAAGCTTGTCGACCGCGAGTGTTTGCTGTCCTTGTCGGGAACCGATGCCTACATCTGCAATGTTAGGCGGTAGAACCGGCGGGACCGAGTCCTGCCAGTTAAAGAATCGTGTCCCATCAATCTTTTCAGCGCAGTTATAACGCCCCAGGACCGCTTCCGCGAAAACGCCGCCACTAGCGAGGGGTATCGTGTCTTCGACGTCACCGTTGGTCCGCACATGCTTAGTGGCGAACTCATGGGCAAGCTTCTTTTCACTCTTATCAAAGTGCCAGATAAAACCCAGGTAATTTCCCGTGGCTGCAATCGGCTGTGGATCCACAGAGTCGGCAAGGGAGTGGAGGGCATCGTCGTCCCCGCTTTTGGCGCCTATCCTAGAGAAGAGCTGTGAAAAATAAGACGGCGGCAAGGCAGGCCAGACCGCCTGACTGTAATGGAGTTTATTGTGGTTAAGGTGATTCATTAACCGTCTGCTGCCTCTCTCTTTTGCGGTCGGCGAAGAAACAGCAAAAAGTGTAATGGGCTTGCCGTTCTTATAACCGGCCAGGCTGATGTCGTACGCCAGATCAGCTTCGTCTTCCGCCAATGGATTTAGAAATGTAACGGTGACCCGACAAGTACGCGGCAAGGACTCGCTTTGAGGCAGCTTCAGGGCCAATTTGTGGAGATTAAAGACAGTCTCATTAATCTCGATGATACCCCCCTCATGGGGCATCTCGGTTTTCCCTGCATTAGATCTGGTGAGAATCAGCGAGAAAGGCAGAGAAATGAGGTCAATCGCAATGCGCTTGATGTGCATGTCGCCGGGCAAAGAAAGCCGCCTATTCGTCGCGTCACCTTGAAGGCGAGGAAGCAAGAGTGTGTCACGAACGTCATCAATATTGGTGCGGTACGCAGTTTCCAGCTTATTCGCCTGGTCCCGCAGGTCCAGTTTCTCTTTTGCGGTCTTTTTCACAAAAGCCCGTTCCTCCTGGTCAGCTTTATCCTCTAGCTTCTTTTTCTTAACGTCATTCTTTGCGGCGGAGGCGGCTGTTGCTAACGTCTCCTTCAATTTGGCAATGGCATCTTTAGATTTGCTTTCGATTCTCTTCAGTTCGTAATCGAGGTTGTCCCAAAGGAAAGTGGGAACCAGGTCCCAAGTAAACTCGTTGTGCCATTCTTCAAGTAAGCGCCGAATCGATGGTGTAAGTGCAGCCCTGGTTAGAATATCTTTATAACGCGCAACCACGGGCGCGAAAAAAGTAATGGGCTTCAAGGGGAGAAAAAGGACACGCTCACACTTCTCAACTCTTGTGACAACCTTATAAACTTGGACCACCTCGTAATATTGGACCGTCATCGCATGCATGTGATTGTAATTAGCCACGATGCGGGTGGAAACGTCTTCATGCTCACCTTCGCCGGCTTCGCGGACCACAGTTGCGCGACGGGTTCGAGCAGCTGTCGCTTGCTGTTGCGTGGCATCGGAAATAGTCTGTCGCGTGTCGGCTGCGAGGTCCCTGGTACTGTCCGTACGAGAAACATTGGTGACTGTCGCGCTGGATGCCGCACCACCGTAGGAGCCGCCTCCTCCAATGGCCGCACCACCAGAGACGGCCCCGCCGGTAGCGAATACGCCACCGGCTCCACCTGCCGCCACTCCCCATTGTTGAGCGGTTGAGGCGCTCGTTGCCATGGTACCGCCGCGCCGGGCCTCTTCCGCAACAGCGTTGGATATCTCGGAAATGGAGCGATGTTGCTCCAGGCTGGCATCGACTGTGTCGCGTTGGCTTGTGCCGGTTTGCAATGTCCCCGAGGTCTTTCGATTCCAGTCCACAACAACAATGCGAGTGATTTCACCCGGCGCCAACGCAACACTGTGAAGCAGTTGGCCGAGAGCAACGCCTTGAGCATACCAGGTTTGAGACACTGAAAGCCGGACACCCTCTGCCGGTCTGTCGAAACCGTCGTTGTCAGCGCTAAGAATGTCAATACTGCGAAGTTCGCTCAAGTCGATCAACCCGTTAGCGGGGGGTTCACCAATCATCCTGTCGAGAAATACTCGGGAATAGAAAAGTTTCTCCACCGGGTTCTTGCCATTCGTCGGAATCAAGTCTGACGGCGCTTCCGAATCATAGGTCTCGCCTTCAGGCGCTTTCTCACGAAGCGGGCTGTTCACAGGGGCCGAATCCGCCAGTTCTTCAACAGCACGGTCGGGAATTTCAGGCATTTCCTTCTCCTTTCATCAAATCAAGGCGCATTCTACCGTCCAGCGATCATCAGCAGCATTGTGTGAGTGACCCGGCGCGGGTGTCTTCAATCACGAACGGAGCGTCGCCGGCTACAGCCGTGTCCCTGTGGGCGCTTGGTAACGCTCGCTCGTTCTCATCACCACAGGCGTTTGATAGAGTCAGGCAAAGAGGCCCTCAGCGTAAAAACAATAGAATGTATGACCTTTCCAGGCAGGGATAGACGAGCCAACCGACTTTCTGCACGTCGAGTGTGCGGGTTATCAGGAGCGTTCCCTGGCCTGGACAGTGGCAATGACCGTAGACTGCCGTCGAGAGCCCCAATAGATCGGCCCGAGAGGACGAGCAGTGCAGTGGGCCCGCGGATGTGTGCGAGGATACGGGTCAACAAGACCGTGTCGATCACGAAGACAATAAGCGACGTCTCGGTCCTGCATGGCGGACAGGACATTAGCAAGGGCCTCAGGTCGATGTCCTCAGGCGAACAAGGACGCTATGCTCTTCTCCACCCACGGCCAGAGTATCCACAAAGGCTTCTTGGTGATGGTGACCGTGACGGTGTCGCCCTGTACCTTGTACTGACCCTCCACGCCACGGCCGGCGAAACGGCCGGCACTGATGTCACCGGAGAACTCCGCGTTATGCTGGCGCGCGGCCTTCTCCGCCCTGGCCACCAATGCCTCAGCATCGCCGGTCAGCGGTATGTGAAACGATCTGCTCATGGAACTTGCCCCTCCCTTGGCTAGTAGGTGTTGGCGGAGACGCCCCTCAACTCCCTTTTTTTTAGGATAGCAGAGGCCAGCGAGCGCGACACCCCCTGCTCGGCTATATGCGCCGCGCCTCGCCGGTACGGTTCTGCCTCGCCCATGATGAGGTGCGGAACTTCCTGCGCCCGATGACCACTGGCAACCCGCAGATCGCGCTGACTCGACGGCGGCTCAAGCATACGGGGCGCCTATGCGTGCTG
>JASJBY010000326.1 GCA_030066245.1 Gammaproteobacteria bacterium | reverse complement strand
GAGTAAAGGTCCGGTGGACCTTTACGCCGCCGAACGGGTTGCCCATGGATGGGCAACCCTGGACCATCCAGCGTAGCGGGAACGCGAAGCGCGGATGGAAGGGGGACCGGTCAAGATGCAAAGCCAGAGTGGGCCAAGAACCGAATAGGACATGTTGTTCACAAGGACGACAGGCTCGGTGAAGCCAATGTGTTGAGTTTGCCAACATAATCTGCGCTCCGAGGTCCGCCTGGTGAGAAATCCGGGCTAGGCGGTCCAGCTGTTCCCGGCGTGGCGCCAGCCCGGGTTCGTTGACTTGATTGGATGCCGTTGTTAATGTTTTTTTCTGTCCAGCGAGCGCGTGGGGGAAGTTCCGATGCCAAAGTTTACTATCAACATGCAATGGCTGATTCCCGTGGCGACCGCCGCGTGGGCTGTGTGGACGTGGGCCACGGAGCATCAACGGGAGCGCAAGCAGGAACGTGCAAGGCTGTCGGCGCTATTCGTCAACCCATACCTGTCAGCCTGCGAGGAACTCCAAAGCCGCATTTACAACCTGCTCGAACTCGGTGGACTGCGGGCTATGCGTAAGCGCTACCCCGACGGGTCGTATGCCGAGGAAACGCTCTACCTAATCGTCCGTTATTTCGGATGGATGGTGGCTGTGGAGAGGCATGGCCCCTACACCCAGGATCCCGTCGTTATGCGGCTCGACGCATCCGTGCGCAGGGCTTTCGCGTTCTCGTCGGCAGCGAGCGACGTGGGGCCGTTCAACTTCTTCAATCCCGAGCAGAAGGCGCTTGGCAAGCTGATCATGACTACCCACGAGGGGCAGCATGGCGTCGAGCTGGACACCATCTCCTACTACGAGTTCAAGGAGCGGCTGACCATGCCGCCCCTGTCGGACAGCGAGTCCGTGAAGGAGTCCCTCGACGCGTTGCGGGAAACCGGCGATGCGCGAGATCTGGCGGGTCGAGAGCGCCTTGCGCAGGTTCAAAACCACCTGGTGGAACTGCTCGCTTACCTGGAAAAGAAGGAGGGTTACACGCTGTTTCAGGGGCAGCGCAAAAAAGTGGGAGAGCAGGCGCGGCTCAAAACGCCGGAGAGCACGAAGCCGCTTCCTGCCATGTCTGCGTGACGCCCGCGAATCGGCGCTTGGCGGGCGGCAAGCCTATGTGGCGGAGAGTCTTCGTCAGTACCGGGTGAGCCCCAGTGTCAGCGGTGGGGTGATGGTCGGGCCAGATGCCGGTTGGCGGCGGGGCGGGGGAAGACGGCAGCCCGGCACTATTCGCACTTCTCCAGTTGCTTGGTCAGCTTCTCCACGGCCTTTTCCAGTTCGGAGACCTTCGCAAACAGCTGGTCACGTTCTGCGTGGATCTTGCTCATCTCCGCCATGGCGTCGAAGGAAACGCCTTCAGCGCGTTCCGCACGGTCGATCGCCTCCATGCGTTGATTGCTCAGCTGGATTTCCCGGGGGCTGGGCCTGAACACGATGCCGAGTATGCGCTTCCATAATCCCGGCCTGGAGTCCTGCGCCAGGTCGCTGTCGTCCGGCAGGGACTCTCGCAGCACACGAAAGTCCGCCTGTTCCATGTGACCGTTGACTCGATTCTCCAGGGTTCCCATGAGCCGTGCTATATCGCCGGAGGCGTGTAACGACTCACGGTAGTAGCTGAGAATCCTCTTCAAATGTCTGGCTTCCCTGAACCCGGCGGCACCCGGGGCGAACTCTATGTGCATGCAGGCTCCTTGTCGAATCCGTGTCTGGCGATCCAGCCCAGGGTCAAAGCATACCAGTCCTGATTGGAGGGCTCTATGGCTGCCTCCGGTAATGATTGTTCTTCCGGCATGGGCGGGGACGCGCGTTGCCTGAGTGCATCCGTGCGGGTGTCGCGCCCGTCCCGCGTGAGTTAAGATGGCGTCAAGGCAGAACGCCGGTCACAGGCGCGGCCGGCTCAGCGGGAATGACTCATGTACGGCAGAAGCAGTGAACCTGTCAGACTCAACCGGGACTGTGACGCGGTTGCGGTTCCGGAGGGGGTCGAGGTCAGTCTGCCCGCGGGGACTCTGGGCTCTCTCGTCCAGGCGCTCGGCGGCAGCTACACCATCTACGTTCAGGGGCGTATGTTCCGTATCGCGGGCGCGGACGCCGATGCGATTGGCAAGACACCCTTGCCGCTGCCGCAGCTTCCCGCGGATGCGTCCGCCGAGGATGTGGAAAAGCTTGTCTGGGACCAGCTGCGGACCTGCTTCGATCCCGAAATTCCGGTCAACATCGTGGACCTGGGTCTGGTCTACGAGTGCCGCATCGAGCCGCAGGGGGATGGTGGCCACGAAGTGCTCGTTCGCATGACACTCACGGAGCCGAGCTGCGGTATGGGCAAGGTGCTGTCCGAGGATGTTGCTGGCCGAATAGAGCTTGTGCCCACAGTTTCCAAGGCCCACGTGCAGCTTGTGTTCGATCCGCCCTGGAGCCGGGACATGATGTCTGATGTTGCCAAGCTGGAAACCGGCCTGTTCTAGTGTTCCATTCAGCGCGCCGGTGGGCCAGCTCGCGGCACACATAATCGCTCCCTGCACCCGCTTCTTTCGTCTCGACTCCCTGAACGCCTGACGGTATCCGTCGCCCCCTTGCCGGTGGGTTTTGCACCACGGGAGACGCCGCCGGTGCAGTTTCTTCTGCCACACTTGCGCCAAAATATCAGCAGATGGCTTGCAGGCCTGTTCGTGGACTAGCTATAGTGCGTGCGCTCACCTTCTGACGGACGGACTCGTCGCCAACCTGTAGCGTCTGTCGGAGCGGACGGAGCCCGCATGCGCAACAGAAGCCGCTGTGCGGATCAGGGGGCCGAAGAGGGATATACGAGGAGGGATAAATGAGGACCATAGCAATACTCGGGAGCAAGGGGGGAACCGGAAAGACGAGCCTGTCGCACTGTCTGGCGTACGGTGCGTATCTGCACAAGCAGCAAGCCGTGATGGCGCACACGGACCAGCGCGCCCCGATCAAGTCGGAACGGCCTTACGAGTATCTGGACGCCAGCGACAACTTCTCTCGGGTGATCTCAGCCGTGAAGGCGAACCGTGACCGTGATGGGCTGATGGTTATCGACGGTGCCGGAAATCGCCCGCACCAGGACGCCTGGATCACACGCAGTGTGGACATGGTACTGATTCCCGTGACCAACAGTCCGGAGGACGTTCGCTGCGCTTTGGCCGATCTGACGCGACTGGCCGACCCGAAGGTCTACGTGGTGGTGAACAGGTGGCCCACTAATTCTCTCGTGCGGGCCGTGATGCAGCGCTACATCAAACCCTTGCCCACCAGCCGATTCGCAGGCCGTCTTCCCGAAGTGGGGGCGATGCGGGCGCTGTTGGAGGATACCGCCTGGCGGACCCCGCCGACGAAAGTCAACAATCTGGCCCGCCAGTTCTATCGCGTGGCAGACGGCACTCTAACTCGTCACCAAACCTATCCCTTGCCGAGGTTCGACGCCACGGTCGACGAGTTGGCCGCGGCGCCTCTGTAGGGACGATCCTTCTGCGCGCGGACTGGGCGTCGCCCTTGCCTCACGCCCACAGTGGTTCAGTAGGGGATGCCCATGCTCCGATACCAGTCCCGCCGCTGTTGCCTGCGAATGTCGGTAGGACTCGGGCCCATGGGAAACACCAGGTCGTCCATGGGACGACCCCACCAGAGATCTCTGTGAAAGCGCCGAACATCGGTGATGCTGGGGCCGTAGGGCCCGTGGAAATCATATCTCTCGGCAACTTCCTCGGGTGACCATCCGGGAATCTTGGACAGCCCCGGCCCCACCGGCGTCATGGGACCTCCCCAAGGCCTGGCGTAGGGGCCGCCGGCGTAGGGGCCGGCGAAGGGACCGCCCCACCAGGCATTGGCTGCCTGCAACGGTGTGCCGGCTGCTACCACCAGGCCGACGGCTATGAGCAGTGTCTTAAGATGCTTCATGAGCGATCTCCTCTCAATCGGGACAATCGAGGCATCCTGCGCGTACCCACTGCTCTTATACCACGTCTGGCCTGGTCAATTATTGAGCTAGATCCATAAAACGGAGCGGCACCAGGGTCATCGACTTGCCATCGCCCCGCGATTGTCGTGTGCGGCGGCTCCGGAGTGCTGCTTTTCGCGCAGTTCGTCGGCCATCTCCTTGATCTCCGCAAGGTCGCGCACCATCTCGCTCCAGCCGTACCAGAGGGCGTAGTCCGGGTTGGCGTGGAAGGTGCCCTGGAAGGCCCGCATACGATGCTTCAGGTGCATCTCGAACAGCCTCTGCTCGATGGGTCTTGGGGCGTCGTGAAAGGTCAGCAGGTCGGGAAACGCGTAAGCGTACCCCGGGGGCTTCTCCAGGGTGCCGTCTTGGTACAGACCGGCGATGATGCGTATTGCCTGGGCCAGCAGGTGGTCGCTCTCCCGAATCATGTCGTCGCCTTTTTCAAGCTGAGTTCTGGCGAATTTCTCCGAGTGACACTGGCGGCACGTGTTCACCATCTTGTCGCGCTCGGCGTCGAACTCGGCTTGGGTCAGGCGCGCTACCTGAGCTGCCTTGACCACGTCGAGACGTTTCGTGGGATTACCCTCGGGATCCAAAACGCCCAAGGCCTGCAGGATGGTGGTCTGGTCCTGTTTCCACTGCTCGTCGTTCTCCGGAAGCGGCAATCTCACGGCAAGAAAACCCCAACCGGTCCGCACCTCGTGGTTACCCTCCTGCATGTGGCAGGTTTGGCAGGTCGGTGCCACCGTGTTCTCGGGCAGGGTGCCGTTCTGCTTGAGAAGGTATCGCACGCCATGCTTCGAACTGGAGTACATCTCCCATTGGGGATGGTCGAAGCCCATGTGACAGGTCTGACAGGCCTGCGGCTGGCGCGCCTCTTTCACCGAGAAGGCGTGGCGCGTGTGACAGGCATCGCAGGACGCCAGCCCGAACCCACCGCCATGCTCCTTCAACGCCTTCACGTCCTGCTCGCTCTTGAGACCGATCTTGTGGCAGCCGCCACAGCCCTTCATGCCCTCTCTGAGGGCCATCGGCAGCTGATGGGTCGTGGGCATGGCATTCATGGCCGCCCAGGCAAAAGCGTGTTTTCCCTTCTTGAACTGGGCAACTTGTTTCGCGTGGCACATGTTGCACGTTTCGGGTGTGGGCATTCGGACCTTGCTCGCGTCTTCGTGCTGCTGATGGTCAGGGCCGTGGCAGACCGCACACCCCACGCCCTTTCCGGCATGTCGGCTGTTCTGCCAGTCGGCCACAATGTTCGGGCTGACCTGCTCGTGGCATTCGATGCAGTTGTCCCCCTGGGAAGAGAGCGGAAACACGAGAGCGGATAGGAGCATGAGCGCGCAGGAGAATATGGGAACCGTGGTGCTGCGCTTCCGCGGGTCCGTGTGGATGGTTTGGGAATTCGTCATGGCAGTGCTCCTCATGGGATGGTCAGCCGCTACCCGCCCGCGGTGGGCATCGGACCTCTCCGGGTTTACCCGTCCGCACAGCGTATGACCGAAGCAATATACCCACAAGGTGGCTGGCTGACGCAGATCAACTGCCCGAAGTGGGCGTT
>JASJBY010000325.1 GCA_030066245.1 Gammaproteobacteria bacterium | reverse complement strand
AATTCTCACCGGGATTACTGCGGGCATCCTGCCCTCCGCCCCTGCGGGGCCAGCGTCGCTACGCTCCGCTGTTGAAAATCGCTCCCGGCGATTTTGTCGGAATCTTGGGTCGCTCTGGCAAAGCAGATTGGCCGATCGCCCGCAGAGGCATAGCTGTAGCTATGGCTCAAGAGGGATCGGTCAAGATGCAAAGCCAGAGTGGGCCAAGTACCGAATAGGGCAGGCTGGTCGTAAGGAATACAAGCTCGGTGAAGCCAACGTGTTGAGTTTGCCGACATAATCTGCGATCCGAGGTCCGCCTGGTGAGAAATCCGGGCTAGGCTTGCTACGGGATCTTCAGCCGGTGACAGGGCAGCCGTCCCAAGACCTCTCTCCCGCGCCAACGAGCCTACTTTTCCCGACGACCTGGCCGTCGACTCAGAAGAGAAAGACGAAATGAGTGAACAAACCGGTCCCCCTGTGGATGACGGAGCGGTGGAGCCCTTTACCGGAAGGCTTGATGCGCCCTATCAAAGCCCTGTGCAACCTCATGAGCTGCGCCTCGATGACGCTTTCCAGTTCGGCTGCCATGCGGGCATCTCGTGTTTTAATGCGTGCTGCAAGAATATCGACATCCAGATTCTGCCTTACGACATCCTGCGCCTTAAGCGTCGGCTGAAGGTGGATTCCCGGGAATTTGTCACGCGCTACACCGTGGCTTTCGAGATGGACCATCACGGGATGCCCGGTTTGAAACTGCTCACGAAACCGCACAGCACCGAGTGCGTGTTTGTTACCGAGAAAGGATGCAGCGTGTATGCGGACCGACCTATGGCGTGTCGCTACTATGCGCTCGGCAGCATGGGCGTGCGTATGAAGGACAGTCCGCGGGTGGACGACGTTTTTTTTGTCGTCAAGGAGAACCATTGCAAGGGCCATCTGGAGAGCAAGACACAGACCGTGCGGGAGTACCGCCAGGAACAGGGGGTGGACGTCTACGACGCCATGAACCGGGAGTGGCGGGATATTGTCATCAAGAAGCGCTCCAGCGGTCCGACCGTTGGTCAGCCAACCGCGCGTAGCCTGCAACTCTTCGACATGTGCAGCTACGACATGGACAGCTTTCGGGATTTCATCAGGAGTCCAGGATTTCAGGAAGTCTTCGCGCTTAACAAGGACACCACAGAAGCCCTGATGACGGACGAAGATAAGCTGCTCCAGTTCTCGTTCCGTTTTCTCAAACAGGTCCTGTTCGGTGAGATGAGCATACCCCGGAAGGCGGGAGCCCGAGAAAAGCGCTTGGCCCGTACGAAACGGCGTCGCGTGGAACGGCAGAAGGAAATGGCCGGGCAGAAACTTCAAGAGACGGACGAGCGCTGCGATAACCCGAACTCCTGAGGCGATGTTGGCGGCCGCCCACGCCTTGTCAGCCTGTGGAGCCGTGCACAGAAAGCGTTGCAAAACGCCAGCGGCAGCGTGATGCACCACCGGGCGCATGGGTGTTCGTCAGGGCCGTGCCGGAATGAGTGGCCGTCAAGCCTAAATGGAGGTATTCACGGCGTGTCCCGGCGGCTCGTGCCGGTATGGCTCCCACTGCGAATGCTTAACCGAATAGGACAGGCTGGTTAAGAGTAAGACAGGCTCGGTGAAACCAATGTGTTGAGTTTGCCAACATAATTTTCGAACCGAGGTCCGCCTGGAGGGAAATCCGGGCTAGGCCGGGCACACACCTGGCTGTCGCCGCTCTTTGATGCCTGTCGCGTTGCCGATACGGGGGTGGCATAGGGCATGCCGGTATTTAAACGTGTTTGAAAAGACGCGCGAAGAAGAACAACATGCCGTTTGCATGCCGACGGTATGATGTGCCGACGCCCTTAATAAACCCCAGATGAACAAATAATAAACCCCAGATGAACAAAGCCCCGCGAACCAGGCTGCCTTCCCGGGGCGCCACTGAGAAAGTAGAGCGACGGAAGAGCGCTTAACTCGGGCGCCATGCACAGCTTGGCGCGGATAACGGGCAATATGGAATGGGGCGGTCTGGCCAAGAGTGGCCGGCCTCAGCCATGGAGACCGCGGTGATCAGTGTTGAAGATACCAAGACCTCTGGGACGGAGCGCCGGCCCTTGCTGGCGGCAACCCGCGGGCTGGGCCGCAGCCAGCCTTAGCGCTTCATTGCATCGAAGAACTCGCTGTTGGTCTTCGTTGCCTTAAGTCGGTCGAGCAGAAACTCCATTGCCTGGATCTCGTCCATGGGCTGAAGGAGCTTGCGCAGGATCCACATTTTCTGCAGGGCATCCGGCGTCACCAACAGTTCCTCGCGGCGGGTACCGGAACGGTTGATGTTTATGGCCGGATAGACGCGCTTCTCCGAGATCTTGCGCTCCAAGTGAATCTCGTTGTTGCCCGTTCCCTTGAACTCTTCGTAAATGACGTCATCCATCTTCGACCCGGTATCCACCAGGGCCGTCGCCATGATGGTAAGACTACCCCCTTCTTCGATATTGCGCGCGGCACCGAAGAATCGTTTCGGCCGCTGCAGGGCATTCGCATCGACGCCGCCGGTCAGCACCTTGCCGGACGCGGGCACCACCGTGTTGTGTGCCCGGGCCAAGCGAGTGATGGAGTCGAGCAGAATCACCACGTCCTTCTTGTGTTCAACGAGTCGCTTCGCCTTTTCTATAGCCATGTCCGCCACCTGGATGTGTCGGCTTGCGGGCTCGTCGAAAGTGCTCGAGATAACTTCCCCTCTGACGGAGCGCTCCATCTCGGTAACCTCTTCAGGCCGCTCGTCGATGAGCAGCACCATGAGATAAGTCTCCGGATGGTTTGCCTCGATAGAGTGAGCGACACTCTGGAGCATCATGGTCTTGCCGGACTTCGGCGGCGATACGATCAGGCCTCGTTGTCCTTTCCCGATGGGCGCGACCAGATCGATGACGCGCGGTGTCAGGTCCTCCGTGCTCCCATTGCCGATTTCCAGGTTGAGTCGCTGGTTGGGGAACAGCGGTGTCAGGTTCTCGAAAAGAATCTTGTTTTTGGCGTTTTCGGGCGCATCGAAGTTGATCGAATTTACCTTGAGCAAAGCGAAGTAACGTTCGCTCTCTTTCGGCGGTCGGATCTTGCCCGACACCGTATCCCCCGTGCGCAGGTTGAATCGCCTTATCTGACTGGGAGACACGTAGATATCGTCAGGGCCCGCCAGGTAGGAACTGTCGGAAGAACGCAGGAAGCCGAATCCGTCCTGAAGGATCTCCAGGACGCCGTCCCCGTAAATGTCCTCCCCCTTCTTGGCGTGGGCTTTCAGGATGGCAAAGATGACGTCTTGGACGCGACTCCGTCCCATGCCTTCGATGCCCATGCTCTCTGCAATATCGATAATCTCGGAGGCGGGTTTCTGCTTCAGTTCGGTGAGATTCATGGTAGGTGCACTGTGGGGTTGTCGGCGGATAGACAAGCATGGGCGCTGGGCAGACGCCCGCGCAGCACGAACACGCCTGGGTTCACTTAAGAGTTTCTACGGGATTGGCCTAAAAAAGGCGAGATCGCTATATGCGTTCTGTGTAAACCTTAACTTAGCATGCGACATCCCTGCCGTCCAGCCCGAATGCGGCTTTGGGGCAAGCCGCCGGGGTGTGCCTCAGATGTTGCTGTCAATGAACGCTGAGAGCTGCGATTTCGACACGGCTCCCACCTTGGTTGCCTCGACGCTGCCATTCTTGAACAACATCAGGGTCGGAATCCCCCGTATGCCATACTTGGGAGGCGTAGCAGGGTTCTCATCGATGTTCAGCTTGGCGACCTTGAGCCGACCCGCGTAGTCTTCGGCAATCTCCTCGAGAACTGGGGCAATCATTTTGCACGGACCGCACCACTCGGCCCAGTAGTCAATCAAAACGGGCTGCTCCGCCTTGAGTACTTCGTCCTCAAAGGTTTCGTCGGTTACCGGGATGGTCATGCCGTTCATGGACCGGGGTCTCTTCATTCACCTTGCGCGGGCGTCCAATTTCATCCCAATTCCCTGCTCATTTCAAGGGGGCGCGGCGAGCCGTGGGCGCCGGCCGCGACGATGCGGGGCCGAAAAGCTGCCGCTCCAACCCCGTCACCCCGGCTATATCTCCGGTCAGGACGAATTTTCGGTTATCCTTGGATGCATATGACAGATACACACTTAACGACCACCCGCTTTTGCGACCTGAAGCTGGTCCCTGAGCTCTCCCGGGGTTTGCAGGAAATCGGTTTCGAGTACTGCACCCGGATTCAGGCCGAAACACTGCCCATCGCCTTGGCGGGCCAGGACGTGGCCGGACAGGCCCAGACCGGAACCGGAAAAACAGCGGCCTTTCTTCTGGCCGCCATGAACAGGATTCTGCGCAAGCCGCCGTTGCCGAAACACCAGCCCGGGCAGCCGAGAGTCCTGATCCTCGCGCCGACCCGCGAGCTGGCGGTGCAGATTGCCAAGGACGGGCTGGCGATCGGCAAGCACACTGGTCTGAGGCTGGTGGTTGTATACGGCGGTGCAGGCTACGAAGCGCAGAGAGAGCAGCTGGAGCAAGGCGTCGACATCCTCGTGGGGACGCCGGGACGGCTCATCGACTACTTCAAGCAGCGGGTATTTCGTCTGGACGGGGTTCAGGTGGTGGTGTTGGACGAGGCGGACCGGATGTTCGATCTGGGCTTCATCAAGGACATCCGGTATGTGCTGCGGCGACTACCGCATCCCGACAAGCGGGTGAACATGATGTTCTCTGCCACGCTGTCCTGGCGCGTCAGTGAGCTTGCCTACGAACACATGAATGACCCGA
This sequence comes from Gammaproteobacteria bacterium, assembly GCA_030066245.1. Taxonomy (GTDB): domain Bacteria; phylum Pseudomonadota; class Gammaproteobacteria; order JAABTG01; family JAABTG01; genus JASJBY01. The sequence continues at coordinate 800 of JASJBY010000325.1, read as the reverse complement.
CGGTCATCAACGTCACGCCCGACAAGAAGACGGCCGACAAGGTTGAGCAGGTGCTCTACCATGTGGCGTCCGACGAGAAGATTCCGCTGCTCTTGGGGCTTCTGCAGCGCATGGATCCGCGGCGGACTCTCATCTTCGTGAACACGAAACGCACCGCCGACAAGGTGCGGAACTATCTCGTAGGGAATGGCTTTGAGGCGGAAGTCCTGTCAGGCGACGTTCCGCAAAAGCAACGGTTGCGTCTGCTGACTCGATTCCAGGAGGGCGAGCTTCCCGTGCTGGTAGCCACGGATGTGGCCGCGCGGGGCCTGCACATCCCCGATGTCAGTCATGTCTTCAACTTTGATCTGCCTCAGGACTCGGAAGACTACGTGCATCGCATAGGTCGCACGGCCCGCGCCGGGGCCAGCGGTAATGCCGTGAGTCTCGCGTGCGAGCAGTATGTTTACTCCCTGATGGACATCGAGGCATTCATCGGCCATCGGATACCAGCACAGGAAGTGACGCCGGACATGCTCGTGAAGCCACAGCCGCCGGCGAAATCGGAGTACAGAGCGCGTCGCGGCGGTCGGTCCGCCCGCGGCCCAAGGGGCAAATCCACAGACGGTGGAAAGCCCGCTCCCGGGCGGCGCCGCCGACGGCGAAAGGCCGGTCCGGACGGCTATCGATCCCGTCCCCCTTCTTCCGCCAAGCCCGCCGACTAGCCCGGATTTCTCAGTGCGCCGTGAAAAGGCGCGCTCTCTCAGTGGGTGAGATTCCCACCCGGCAACTATCGCTCCAGCCGGTAGCAATCGGAGCGG
>JASJBY010000324.1 GCA_030066245.1 Gammaproteobacteria bacterium | reverse complement strand
TGATACTCGGCATTCTCGCGCAAATCGCCGTGGGCTCTTGCCTCGGCAATGGCCTTGATGATCCGCGGCCGGGCTGCCGTTTTCAGCTCCTGGAGCTCCTTTCGCAGCTTGTCCGCGCCCCGCTTGGTCATGGGCGACTTGGTCATCCGTTCAGCTCCTCGTGCAGCTGCTGCAGCCGGTTTACGTCCCGAGCCCCGGCCTCCTCCAATGCCATGATCATGGCCATCGCGCCAGCTAACGTGGTCGTGTAGGTCACCTTACGCTTCAGGGCAGTCCTGCGGATCGTGTACGAATCGGCAATCGCCTGTTTGCCCTCGGTAGTGTTTACGATGTAGTCGATCTCGTCGTTCTTGATCATGTCTACCACATGAGGTCGGCCTTCCAGTACCTTGTTGACAACTTCGCAGGAAACTCCGCCGGCCTCAAGAGCGGTCGCCGTGCCGTGCGTGGCGACCAGATCGAACCCGAATCTCTGCAGCGCTCTGGCAACTTCGACAGCCTGTACCTTGTCTGCGTCGCGTACGCTGATAAAGGCACGACCGCCCTCCGGCAACCGGTCACCGGCCGCCAGGGATGCTTTCCCGAAGGCCTCCCCGAAGGTGCGCCCCACCCCCATCACTTCCCCGGTTGATTTCATCTCCGGGCCGAGCAGCGGGTCCACCCCCTGAAACTTCACGAAGGGAAACACAGCCTCTTTCACGGAGTAGTACTTCGGCACCCTTTCCGCCGTCACGCCTTGCGCCCGCAGCGAGCGGCCGACCATGCAGCGTGCAGCAATTCTGGCCAAGGACAGGCCTGTCGCCTTGGATACGAAGGGCACCGTTCGAGAGGCTCGGGGATTCACCTCGAGAATGAAGATGTCGTCGCCCTTGATGGCAAACTGGGCGTTCACCAAGCCGACGACATTCAGGGCCCTCGCCAGGCTGCCCATTTGCTCGCGTACTCGCTCCTGAGTTTCCTGCGACAAGCCGTGCGGCGGCAGCGAACAAGCGGAATCTCCCGAATGCACACCGGCCTGCTCGATGTGCTCCATGATCCCCCCGATCAGGACCCGCTCGCCATCGCATACTGCATCCACATCGAGCTCGACCGCATCGTCCAGAAAGCGGTCCAGAAGCACCGGTGATTCGTTTGAAACCGCGACGGCCGCGTGCATATATCCCTGCAGGTCGTCCTCGTTATAGACAATCTCCATTGCCCGCCCGCCAAGCACATAGGACGGCCGCACCACCAGCGGGTAGCCAATCTCGCGGGCGAGCGCCACCGCCTCCTCGGTGTTGCGGGCTGTCCGGTTGGGTGGCTGCATCAGTTCCAGCTCCGCCACGAGCCGCTGGAATCGCTCGCGGTCTTCCGCCAGGTCAATGGAGTCCGGACTGGTACCGATGATCGGTGCACCAGCGGACGCCAGATCTCGAGCCAGCTTCAGCGGCGTCTGTCCCCCATACTGAACGATAACGCCCTCCGGCTTTTCCCGGTCGACTATCTCGAGCACGTCCTCCAGCGTCAATGGCTCGAAGTACAGGCGGTCGGAAGTATCGAAGTCCGTGGACACGGTCTCCGGATTGCAATTGACCATAATGCTCTCGAAGCCGTCCGCGTGCATGGCCAGCGCCGCCTGCACGCAGCAGTAGTCGAACTCGATGCCCTGACCGATACGATTAGGGCCACCGCCGAGCACGATGATCTTGCGCCGTTCCGTGGGTTCAGCCTCGCATTCCTCCTCGTAGGTGGAGTACATGTAGCCCGTGGTGCTGGCAAACTCAGCGGCGCAGGTATCCACGCGCTTGTATACAGGCCGCACGCCCAGCTCCCGACGCCGTTGCCGCACGCGATCTTCCGTGTCGTTCACCAGGCGCGCCAGGCGACTGTCGGAGAATCCCTTGCGCTTCAGACGCCTCAGTCGATCAGCCGTCAGGTCGGTCAAAGCCAGGCCGCGCAATGCTTCTTCGTCGTCAACCAAGTCCTCGATCTGGTCCAGAAACCAGGGATCGACGCTGGACAGCTCATGAACCTCTTGCAGCGTGAACCCCACGCGAAACGCATCCGCGAGATAGTAGATACGATCCGGTCCCGCCTCGCGCAGCTCATGACGCACCGCATCCGCTACCCCGGGCTGGCCGGCAAGCACCCGCTCGTTGAGCCCGTCGCTGCCTGTCTCGAGGCCCCGCAGGGCCTTCTGCAGCGACTCCTGGAAGGTGCGCCCGATGGCCATGACCTCGCCCACCGACTTCATCTGGGTGGTGAGCCTGCCCTCTGCTTGGGGGAATTTCTCGAAGGTGAAGCGAGGGATCTTGGTCACCACGTAGTCAATGGTGGGCTCGAAGGAAGCGGGTGTCGCCCCGCCGGTGATCTCGTTCGCGAGCTCATCCAGCGTATAGCCCACGGCCAGCTTCGCCGCGACCCGGGCGATGGGAAAGCCGGTGGCTTTGGAGGCGAGGGCCGACGAACGCGAGACGCGCGGATTCATTTCTATAATCACCATCTGCCCGTCCAGCGGGCTGATGGCAAACTGCACGTTGGAGCCACCCGTGTCGACGCCGATCTCGCGTAACACCGCGATGGAAGCGTCGCGCATGAGCTGATATTCCTTATCCGTGAGCGTCTGGGCAGGCGCCACGGTGATGGAGTCACCGGTGTGTACACCCATCGCATCGAAATTCTCGATGGAGCAGACGATAATGCAATTGTCGCGGCGGTCCCTGACAACCTCCATTTCGAACTCTTTCCAGCCGAGCACCGACTCCTCGATCAGGAGTTCACTGGTGGGGGACAAGTCCAACCCGCGCTCACAGATCTCCTCGAACTCCTCCCGGTTGTACGCAATACCGCCACCGCTGCCGCCAAGGGTGAAAGAGGGGCGGATGATAGTGGGGAAGCCGATGCCCGCCTGGACCTGACGCGCCTCTTCCATGCTGTGGGCCAAGGCCGACCGCGGGGTCTTGAGGCCGATAGCATGCATTGCTTCGCGGAACCGCTCGCGATCCTCTGCTTTGTCGATCGCATCCCGGGTGGCCCCGATGAGCTCCACGCCGTATTCGTCCAGGACCCCCTGCCTGGCCAGGTCCAGGGCGCAGTTCAGCCCTGTCTGACCACCCATGGTGGGCAAGACCGCATCCGGGCGCTCCTTAGCGATGATGCGGGCCACGACTTCCCACTGCACCGGCTCGATATAGGTTGCATCGGCCATCTCTGGGTCCGTCATGATGGTGGCCGGGTTCGAGTTGACGAGAATGACTCGGAAGCCTTCCTCTTTGAGAGCCTTGCAGGCCTGAGCACCGGAGTAATCGAACTCGCAGGCCTGACCGATGACGATCGGGCCTGCGCCGATGATCAGTATGCTCTTGATGTCGGTGCGCTTCGGCATCGCGCTTAGCCGACTGTTTGCTGCGTGGCCGCAGTTTCCAGTCGGGAAGCTCTATGGGCTTGCATGAGGTCCAGGAAGTGGTCGAAAAGGGGCGCGGCGTCGTGCGGACCGGGACTTGCCTCGGGGTGACCCTGAAAGCTGAAAGCCGGGCAATCCGTCCGGTGTATGCCCTGCAGAGAGCCGTCAAACAGAGAGCGGTGCGTGGCGCGCAGATTTGCGGGCAACGATCCCTCGTCGACGGCGAATCCGTGATTCTGGCTGGTGATGATGACGCGGGAAGTATTCAGGTCCTGCACGGGGTGATTGGCCCCATGATGCCCAAACTTCATCTTCATGGTCCGCGCACCACTCGCCAGGCCCAAGAGCTGGTGCCCGAGGCAGATGCCGAACACAGGGATCCCGGTCTCGAGTATCTCCTGGATGGCCCTGATGGCGTAGTCGCAAGGCTCAGGGTCGCCCGGACCGTTGGAGAGAAAAATACCGTCGGGCCGATAGGCTAGGGCCTCGGCAGCGGAGCACCTGGCTGGCAGGACGGTGACCCGGCAGCCCCGCGCCGAGAGCATGCGCAGTATGTTGCGCTTGACACCAAAATCGTAAGCCAGGACATGCCAGGTCGGTTCGCCCGACGGCGTTGTATAGCCCGCTTCGCGTCGCCACACGCCGCCGTCCCATTCGTAGGCCTGTTCCACCGTGACCACCTGAGCGAGGTCCATTCCCTGCAGCCCTGGAAAGCTGCGGGCGGCTTCAATGGCCCCGTTCTCGTCCACGTCCGGTCCGGCCACGATGCAGCCACTCTGCGAGCCCTTCTCACGCAGAATTCGAGTCAAGCGCCGCGTATCGACCCCGGAGATCGCCGTCAGGCCGCTGCTCCGCAGGTACTCGTCCAAGGGCTTCCGGGCCCGCCAGTTGCTCATCTGGCGCGGCAGGTCTCGGACGACAAGGCCGCTGGCATAGACGCGGCCTGACTCCTGGTCTTCCTCGTTGGTGCCGACGTTGCCGATGTGCGGGTAAGTGAGCGTAACGATCTGACGGGCGTAGGAAGGGTCGGTGAGGATCTCCTGGTAGCCGGTCATGGAGGTGTTGAAGACCACCTCACCGATGGTCTGCCCAACGGCGCCGATGGACTCACCCCTGAACAGACTGCCATCCTCTAGCGCCAACAGGGCCGGTTGCCTCAAAACGCTCTTACCCTCCGTTAGAAACCGGGAATGCCCCCTGGGCTGAGCTCCCGCCGGAGTCCACCCCTTCCCCCAGCGACACCACTGCGCCAGAATCTGCGCCTGCAGGGCCGACCCGGCCGCCGACGCTTGTTCCCGTGCAAAGCCCAGAGAAACCGGCTCGACCGACCGCCGAAAATTCTACTGGAGTGCGACGCACAGTGTCTATGAGTCGAGAAACATGCTTCCGCCTGTGCCCATTGACCTCTCTGCCGGACCGATCCGCCCGTGGCTTCAGCATCCACCGGCAAGGCACGGAGCTCGATCTGCTGGTGGTCCGGGAAGGCCCCCGGATCCATGCCTATGTGAACAGTTGCCCCCACACGGGCGCCACACTGGACTGGGTGCCGCATCAGTTTCTCGACGCTGAAGGAAAGCACATCCAATGCGCCACCCACGGCGCGCTGTTCCGTCTGCGAGACGGCTACTGCGTGTTCGGACCCTGTGCGGGCCAGAGCCTGACACCAGTCCCGGTCGAAGTCGTGGACGAAGATGTCGTTATCCGTACCGTAGTGAAACGCTGATTCGACGGCCTGACGGCAGGCTGGTAGAGGGTCACGCGGGGTTGGGGGGATGGTGCGCGTGACGGCCGGCGCCCGCGTCGACCGGACCGTGACATGTATGCTGGTCGCGACGATCGGCCCGGTAAGCGGTGGTCGACAGCGGATGCTTTGCCGAGTGACCCGGGGCCCATTCTCCCGGGTCCCCACGGGACCGGCTAGCCCGGACCTCTTACCGGGATTCGGAATCTTGGGTCGCTCTGGCAAAGCAGATTGGCCGATCGTCCGCAGAGGCATAGCTGTAGCTATGTCTCAAGGAGGATCTGCCAAGATTCAAAGCCAGAGTGGGCCAAGAACCGAATAGGACAGGCTGTTCACACGGAAGACCGGCTCGGTGAAGCCAATGTGCTGAGTTTGCCGACATAGTCTGCGACCC
>JASJBY010000323.1 GCA_030066245.1 Gammaproteobacteria bacterium | reverse complement strand
CGGTGCTCAACGAGGTTGCAGCAAACTGCGACACCCGCGTGCAGTTTCGCGTCCTGCACGATCGGGCGTTCTTCGAAGCCCTGCGAACAGATCGGAAGACTTTCGAGAACACCTGCCCCTACGACCGATACCAGCAGCTTCTGTCCGGGTCGGATATTGCCCTGTTGCCCCTGGCGCCCACCGACTTCAATTACTGCAAGTCCGATCTCAAGTTTATCGAATGCGCTGCCCACGGCGCGGTGGCCCTGGCGAGTCCCACGGTCTACGAGCATTCCATCGTCCCGGACGAAACCGGCCTCATCTACGGCTCGCCGGAGGAGTTCGGAGGACAGCTGCGCCGCCTGGTGGCAGATGAGGCGCTGCGCAAACGGCTGGCCGACAATGCCTACCGCTGGGTGAAGGAGAACCGGCTGCTCTCCCAGCACTATCGCGAGCGCCACCACTGGTATCTGTCGATGCTGGACGCCCTGCCCCGGTTGACCGAGCAGCTCTACGAACGGATCCCCGCGCTCCGGCCGGACGAGACCCGCCGGCGATGAAGGAATCCAGCGCGGCAATCTTCTACCGCCCGGAAGGATACGACACGTCCGGACGGAAACTCATGGGCCGGCATGCGGCTGGCGAGGGCTTTCTCAAGGCCATGTGCGACGATCCCGCCGTCTCCGAGCTCTATTGCTACACCGAGAAAGAGACCCATGCACGCGACTTCAGGCGTCGCACCGCGAGGCTGAGCGATGTGCGCAAGAAGGTCCATTGGATCAAGTCGGACGATCACGACGGACTATCCCGCGTCGGCACGCTCTACTATCCGGGCCCCAACATCGCTTTCGCGGCCTGGGAGCGCCGCAGGCACGAACAGCGTGCTCACAGCATCTGCGGCGTATTCCACACGACAGCAACCCAGCGCACCATGGACGCCATGGCTGACTTTCTCGTCGCGCCGCTGCAGCCCTGGGATGCGGTCGTCTGTCCCTCGCATTCGGTCAGAAGCACCGTCACGCACTTGGTGGAGAACTGGGCTGACTATCTGAGACAGCGCACGGGCGCCCGACCTTCGCTTGATCTCCAGCTACCGATCATCCCGCTCGGCGTTGACTGTGCCGCCCTTGCACCCGACGACGCGCCGCGGTTGCGAGCGAAGTGGCGGCAGCGTTTTAACATCGGTCACGATGAGATCTGCGTCCTGTTCATGGGGCGATTGAGTTTCCACGCAAAGGCGCATCCCCTGCCCATGTACCTGGGGCTCGAAGAAGCCGTGCGCCGCTCGGGCAAACGGGTCCACCTCATCCAGGCCGGCTGGTTCATGAACGATGCCGTCGAAAAGATATTCCGCCGCAGCGCAGAGGCCTTCTGTCCCTCGGTAAACTGCCTGTTCGTGGACGGGAGGGACACTGAGACGCGTCGCGCCATCTGGTTCGCCGCCGATGTGTTTACTGCCTTGTCCGACAATATCCAGGAAACCTTCGGGCTGGTGCCCATCGAGGCCATGGCAGCCGGCCTACCCTCGGTGGTGAGCGACTGGGACGGGTACCGAGAGACCATCCGCGACGGCGTCGACGGCATCACGGTCCCCACGTGGCAGCCGTGCGGAGGCAGCGGTTTGGACCTGGCGGCACTGCATGCCGCGGAGTCCCTTAAGTACGACCATTACATCGGCGCCACGAGCCAGGCGACCGCGGTGGATGTGCACGCCTGCGCCGAAGCCTACACCCGACTCATCTCGGACCCGGAGCTTCGAGGCCGGATGGGCAGCGCCGCCCGGCGGCGAGCACGCGATGTTTACGACTGGCCTCGGGTCCTGGCTCAATATCACGCGCTGTGGGCCGAGCTGGCAGAAATCCGCGGCCGGGCCTCGGAACGCGCCCCCGCCATGCCGAATACCCCGTCGGATCCGCGGCGCGACGATCCGTTCTCGCTCTTCGCGTCTTATCCGACGCACAGGCTCCATGAGACAACCCGCGTCTCGCCGATAGCCGAGATAATGCCCGGACAGCTGAAACAGGTCCTGGGGGCAAAGTTCCTGCACGTCTTGGAATCCACCCGGGGCACGGATAAACTTGCGCTTGTCATTCTTGCCCACCTGCGGAAAGGCACGGCGAGCGTCGGGGAGATCGCCGGTGCGCACTCTGGATATGACGCAAGTACGGTGATCCGAGCCGTGGGCTGGTTGGCCAAGTGCGGTCTAGTCAGGCTCGATAACCCGGAGAGGTGATCGGGTGGAAGGCCCAGCCGCCTCCTGGCGATCCCAACAGCAGGACCTGAGACGACCCCTGTGAACAACGCGGCCTTCCTGTACTCCTCGCCCAACTATTCCACCGCGCATAACCGGCTCATGGGGCGCCATTCGGCCACAGAGAGCTTTCTGTTGGGCTACGCGATGCATGCCCAAGTCGACGCCTTGTACTGCTACTCGGTAAGGAAGGGCGAGTATGACGACTTCACCAACCGGGTGAGTGCGGTGAGCGACCGTGGACGAGCGACGCGCTGGATACCCTTCTCAGAGCCTTACCGCCTTACGGAGCCCGGGTGCCTTTTCCGGCCGGGGCCCAACATCGCACAGCTCGCCTGGCAGCGCAGACGCTGGGGCCAGACGGCCTACAGCCTCTGCGGGGTGACCCACACGACCGCCACCCAACGGGTGATGGATGGGATCGGCGCCCTGATAACCGCGCCAGTTCAGCCTTGGGATGCCCTTGTCTGCACCTCGGGCGCCGTCAAGGCCACGGTCGAGCATGTGCTCGATTCCTGGGAGGAATACCTGCAGGCCCGACTTGGTGGAAACAGCCCTGCCCGGCCGAAACTTCCTATCATACCGCTCGGCATCGACACCGGGAGCTTTCGGCCCGATGACGCGGCAAGAGTCAAGTGGCGAGAGAGGCTTGGGATCCGAGAATCGGACATCGCCGTCCTGTACGTAGGCCGCTTCGACCTGCGAGAGAAAGCCAACCCTCTGCCCATGTACCTCGGGCTCGAAGAGGCCGTTCGGCGCACGGGCAAACGCGTTCACCTCATACAAGCGGGCTGGTTTGCCAATGCCAGTTCTCAGAGAGCAATTCGCGGCGGTGCCAAGACATTCGCACCATCCGTTCGACATTATTTTCTGGATGGACGAGACCCACCCATCAGAACGCAGATCTGGCACGCAGCCGATATTTTCACCTCACTTCCGGACAACATTCAGGAAACCTTTGGGCTCACGCCGCTCGAAGCCATGGCGGCCGGGCTTCCAGTCGTCGCCAGTGACTGGGACGGCTATCGTGACACGGTACGGCATGGTGAGGACGGACTGCTCGTGCCCACCGCCATGCCTCCACCCGGCTGCGGCCGCGACCTGGCAGAGCAGTTCGACGTCGGCCCGTTGAGTTACGCCGCTTACTGCGCGGCAACCGCCCAAACGGTGGCTGTCGAGCCCGAAGCCTGCGCCCAGGCTTTCGTCAGCCTCATCAACGACAAGGAACTCCGCCGCCGCCTGGGCAATGCCGGCCTGCAGCGAGCACGTGAAACCTATGACTGGCGCGCTGTCATTCCCACCTACCAGGATCTTCTGGCCGAGCTTGCCTCTCTTCGACTTGCGGGCAGCGAGAACCTGCCCCTGCGAAAGGGTGATCCGATTCAGCCGCTGCGTGACGATCCGTACGCTTTGTTCGAGACTTATCCCACCCGAACTCTGGCAGCGGAGACCACCATCGAGTTGGCGCCTGCCAACAGCGCCGAGGCACTCGACCGCTTCTGGTCTTCGGAACTGACGAATCTCCAACCGAGCACACGCCCGCCACGGAAGTCCATAGCACGACTTGTCAATCATCTTGAGAACAACGGCGCAGTGCGGCTCGAAGACCTGCTGGCCATGGTTTCCCGGTCAAACCAGGCGGTCCTGTACCGCGGGCTGGGCTGGCTGATCAAGACGGGTCTGGCCCGGTTGCTGCCTGCCGAAGACACCGACGAGTGAAGCCGTTGACGAATCCAGCGCGCACATTTCGTCAAGACTCACCGTGGCGCGGGTCAATGTTTCGCAACGATCCGCTCTAATCGTGCCGAGCTCTGCTCTGAACTCTTGGCCCCGCTAGGTGGAATGCGGCCAACGACGAGGTCCTGGATGAGCCGAAGCTGACGCGGCAGACAGTGACCTCGAAGGTCGTACCGCGCCAGGACCGTCTCGCGGGCAGCCTGACGGATGTGGGCCATGCGGGTCGGATGAGCCAGCACCTGGTCTACCCTGTCCGCAATCTCAGCGGGCGAGAAAAAGTCTACCAGCAGTCCATTGGTCCCGTCTTCAATCACTTCTTCGACCGGCGGCGTTGCGGAACCGATGATGAGACATCCGGCCGCCATGGCCTCGAGCAAGGACCACGATAGAACGAAGGGATACGTCAAGTAAACATGCGTCGATGAGACCTGGAGCACGCTCAGAAATTTACGGTACGGAAGCCGGCCCAGGAAATGGACCCGCTCCCGATCGACGCTGACCTCGGATAGCAGTTGCTTCCGGTAGCTCCGCCCCTCCGGCAACCGACGGCCGTAGCTGACATCGTCTCCACCGACTATCAGGAACTGGGCCCGGGGGCGCCGGCGGCAGATCTGCTCAACGGCGTACATGAACTTATGGAACCCTCTGTACGGTTCGAGATTACGCGACACGAAGGTGACAACCTCATCTTCGCGGCTGAGTCGCTGGCCATTGGGAAGGGTCAATCGGCGGTTTATCACAGGCTTGACTGCCTGCGTGTCAATGCCGTCATGAACGATGGAGATCTTCCCACGGTAGGGCGCCGGGTGCTGCGACCATTGCCACCGTGTCGGACTCATGCCCCAGTCGCAGGCCTCCAGGTTCAGGAGGTGCAGCGCGTTACGGGTGCGCAAGCGCGCCCGACTTTCCATCGTGACTTTGTCTTCAAAGCCCGCATCCGCGCCTTCCGCGTGATAGAAGAATTCGAAGTAGTTGAGCAGCGGTGCGTTGGGAAACACATCCTTGACGAAAAGAGCCTCGCCCCAGCCTGGGTGCGCGATGACCAGGTCGGGGACAAAACCCTGCCGCTCCAGCGTCAAACATAACCGCGCCACGGCTTGCCCGTGAAGAACCGCGTTCTCGAGCCCGCGAAGATAGCGGTGGGTGGAGGGAGACGATTCGCGACTCGGTCGGTAAACCAGCTTGCGAACGCCCTTGATGCTCGCCTCCTTTCGCTTCGTTATGAAAACGACCTGATTCGCGGGGCTCTTGGCTACGGCCGCCGCTAGGTGCTTGAACTGTGCAGGAAAGTTCTGGTGGATGAACAGTACCTTCATGCCGCTCGCAAGACCTACTTCTCCTTGAAGGCACGAGCAAGGCCATCTCCCACGGGCCCCATGACATAGCGCAAGACTGTCCGCGTTCCAGTCTTAATCAGCACGTCTGCCGGCATGCCTGGATGCAGCTTTACGTCCAGGTCCACGAGCACCTTCTCCTGCCACTTCGGAATTTCAATCCGCGCCAGGTAGTAAGATACACCGCTGTACTCGTCTAGCAGACGGTCTGCCGATACGTT
>JASJBY010000322.1 GCA_030066245.1 Gammaproteobacteria bacterium | reverse complement strand
GAGGGCAAGTACTCCGAGGTCGCGGCGCTGTTGTTGCTTTTCTACGTCATCATCGCGACCATCCGGCTATGGGTGAAGCCGCGGCTGCTTCCGCTCTACCTGGTTGCAGCAGCTGCGGTGCTGCCGTGGACCGTGACTTTTTCCGGCAGCAACATACTCAGGTTTCTCACCCAGGACATCGTGCCTTATCCACTGCGGGCCGAGGGGGGGGCGGACACCTGGGGCGCGCTCTGGGCATGGTTCGACGCCGTGCTCATGGATCAGGCTTTGCCCGGCACCGTGGCGACTTTGCAGATCACCATGATTGCCCTGGTCTGTACGGGCCTGCTCGTGCTCGTCTTCTTCCCGCTCATCTCGCCGCTGCTACTCGGTCCGAAGCCGCGCTTCTTCGGCCATCTGTTTCTCGTGGTCACCCGGTCTACCCCGGAATACATCCTGGCTTTCATCGCGCTGGCACTGTGGGGGCCTTCCATGTTGCCGGCAGTGGCTGCGCTGGCGCTCCACAACGGCGCAATCATCGGGCATCTGGTGGGGCGGTATACGGAGAATCTGAAGCTACGCCAGGACGCGGCGACGGGTATGAACCGCTACGCCTGGGAGGTGCTGCCCCGGGTGTACCGCCCCATGCTCGCCCTGCTGTTCTACCGGTGGGAAGTGATCATGCGTGAAACAGCGATCCTGGGCATTCTCGGCATCACCACGCTTGGTTTCTACATCGATAGTGCCTTCGCCGAGCTCCGATTCGACCGGGCTTTGCTCCTCATCCTCTTCACCGCTATGCTCAATATCGCGGTGGATGCCGCGTCGCGTGCGATTCGTGCCGGACTTCGCCTGCAGACCAGTCTGACCGTGCGTTAGGCAGGCCGTCTCAAACGGCCTCCGGGCCGGAGTCGATAAGCCCGAGGTACTCGCCATAGCCCTCTGCCTCCATGCGCTCTCGGGGTATGAAGCGAAGGGACGCGGAGTTGATGCAGTAGCGCAAGCCGTCGGGACCGGGGCCGTCCGGAAACACATGGCCCAGGTGCGAGTCGCCATGTTTAGACCGTACCTCGGTGCGCGCCATGCCGTGGCTGCGGTCCACGCGCTCCACCACGTTGCCAGGCTCGATGGGCTCCACGAAGCTGGGCCACCCGGTCCCCGAGTCGAACTTGGCGCTGGAGGCGAAGAGCGGCTCCCCGCTGACTACATCCACGTAGATGCCCTGTTCCTTGCTCTGCCAATAGGCGTTCTGAAACGGCGGTTCAGTGCCGTTCTCCTGAGTCACGTGGTACTGCATCGTATCGAGCTTGTCGATTGCCTCGGCGTTCTTGTCGTAGCGCTGTTCTGCCATATCAAGACCTCCTCAAGGCTAGCCGTGCATTGTCGTTTCCGTATCAGATAACTGTCGACGTTGTCGCGCTCCCTTCTAGTCTTGCCCGGGTGGCAGCCGCACGACCAGAATCGGTTTCCTGCAGCGGTGCAGAATGCGCCATGCCGTGCTGCCGACCTTGCGCTTGAAGGCAGTCTTGATGCCCTTGCCCGAGTGCTCACCGATGACCACCAGGTCGTAGGTACCCTGATCGGCCTCTTTGATGATTTCCTCCACCGGATCTCCGGACTTCACGACGACGTCGTATGTGACGTAGGGTTCTTCCTCGCTGAGGGTGGCCGTTTCCTGACACAACTGGTCGACGGCCTCCCGGATGGCCACGTCGTCACGCTTGCGGCGGGTGATCATGTCTTTCGCCTCCTCGAGGCTTCGGGTTTTGACCTCCTCCCAAAGCTCCTCGCTCATATAGCCGACCACGTACTTCTCGAACTCGACGGTCTCGACCACATGGAAGACGGTGAGTGTGGCGTTGTATCGGTTGGCTATGCTGGCCGCGTAGGGGAATGCAAAGCGGCCCGACTCCGTCAGATCTGTCGCGTAGAGAATCTTCTTGTATTCCACTCTGGGAACATGCCGGGGAACCTTCATATCGTATGCCCTTGGATGTCGTGCACTGTTTGCCTGTCAGTATGCGTCGGCTCCACGCGGTCGCGACCTGGTTCGTCAACGGGGCCAGGGACAGGCCATGGCTGTAAATGGCGAGCCGCAAGTCCGCGTTGAGCAGTCAGGTGGCCAGCGCGCATTTCTCACCATACGGACCCGGTTTCCACTTAGCTATCGCAATGTTCAGGGCCTTGGCTTTTTTGTTGTCCATTGTCTTGGTCGCAGGTTGTCCTATTCGGTTCTTAGCTTCCTCAAGCTTCGCATCTTGGCCGATCACCCTTGAGTCATAGTCCCGCTATGCCTCTGCGGGCGATCGACCAAGCTGCTTTGCCAAAGTGACCCAAGATTCCGAGTCCCGGTGAGAAATGCGCGCCAGACAGTGCCAATGCTCGTTCCGTGGTTGATACCGGAGGATGCTTATGCGGTCGCCTTTCCGAGCAGCCTTTTCACGCCTGGCAGCCAGATCCCGCTCAACAGCCAGGAGTAGAGGAATGTGCCGGCCGCAATGAGCACGAAGGCAATCGTGATGTCGGAGGCGCTGCCATCCAGGGAAAAGGCAGGCACATAGCCGAACAGGAACGGCGCCAGGTAGAGAAATTTGGCGAACTTGAAAGCGACCCAGGCCGTCATCCACATATTCGCCCGGGCAATGGTGGCACCAGCAAAAGCGGCGATACACACCGGCGGCGTGATGTTGGAATCCTGAGACAGCCAGTAGACGATCATGTGTGCCGCGATCACGTTGACGCCCAAATGGGTCAGCGCCGGTACCGCGACGACTGCCGTGATGAGGTAAGCAGCGGTGACTGGGACGCCCATACCCAGCACCAGTGAGGCGAGTGCAATGAGGAGGATGGTCAGGAACAGGCGCCCATCCGCAATCTCGATCACGATATCGGCGAACGTGAGCACCAGTCCGCTGTATGTGAGTACGCCAATAATGATGCCGATGACACCGACCGTGGCGCCAATCTTCAGGCTCGCCTCGGTACCCGCACGTGATGCCTCCAGGAATCGCCTCGGACCAATCCGGGTATCCTGTCTGAACCAGCTGACCACCAGGCAGGTGATCAGGCCCAGGATAGCGGAGTAGCCGGGAGAGTACCCGGAGAGCATGAAAATGGTGATGACAACCAGGGGCAGGATGTAGAACCACTCCCTGCGCAGAATGTCCCTGGCACTCCTCTTCGACCGCTCGCCGACGACGTTGTGCTTCTTCGCCTCGAAATGAACCATGAGGTAGACACTGAAAAAGTACATCATGGCAGGGAAGATGGCGACGAGCATGATTTGCGAGTAGGGCAGGCCGGTGAGCTCCGCCATGATGAAGCCGCCCGCGCCCATGATAGGAGGCATGAACATACCGCCCAGGGAGGCAGCCGGCTCGATACCGCCGGCGACATGCGGTCTGAACCCGGCTTTCTTCATCATGGGAATGGTGAAAGCGCCCGTCGAGACGGTGTTTGCTATAGCGCTGCCGGATATGGAGCCGAAAAGGCCACTGGCAATCACGGAAACCTTCCCCGGCCCGCCGGTCCTGTGGCCAACGGCTGCGAGGGGAAAATCGATGAAGAACCTCTGGGCACCGCTTTTCTCCAGAAACGCACCAAAAATCACGAAAAGGATGACGTAAGTGGCGAGCACATTGGCCATGATGCCAAAGACGCCGTCGCTCTTGAAGAAAATGCTCGTGGCCAGTGCCGGGAAGGTGTCACCGGCGTGGGATATGAGCTCGGGCGCGTAGTCTCCGTAGACGCCATACACGAGCATGACGCCCCCGATGATGACGAATACCACGCCTACGACGCGTCTTGCCACCTCGACGCCGATGAGAACACCTATCATGGCCATCCACGTGTCAAGCTCCGTTTCGGCCCCTGACCGGTAGTTGATGGCCTCGAAATTGAGTATCCAGTAGCCGATGGAAACGACGGAGAGAACCATCAGCACGTAGTCCACAACCCTCAGTAACGGGGCCTTGGACCTGTACATCATGAATACGAGCACGTAGGTGATGATGACGTAAATTCCGCGGTGATACTGAGTAGCTGCCGGGGCGATGACGGCCGCATATGCGTAGAACAGGACGAGGAACAGGGATAATGCGTCGAAGATTACCCTCTCCGCCTTATGCAACTTCTCGTACATCTGCTATCCCCTCGGCGCTGGCCGCGAAAAAAACGCGGAGAGCGACAAAGACGAGTCCGCCCCCCGCGCGTCGATCACTTCATTTCAGCACTCCCTTTTCCCGCCAGAACCGCTCCGCCCCAGGGTGTAGCGGAGTCACAATGCCGTTTACGCCATTCGCGACGGTCATTGCCTTGAAGGTCTTTTTCTGGCTCACCATGTGAGCCAGACCTTCGTCGGTGTAGATAAGCGACAGAAGCCTGTATACCACGTCATCGGGGACCTTGGAGTTGGCAACCCACAGGGCGCCGTCCTGGAACGAAGGCGTGTCGGTATCCACACCGCGGTAAGTGCCCGCAGGGATAGTCAGCTTCGACATGTAGGGATACTGGTCCAGGAAGCCGCTCTGTTTCGCGTCCCTGCCCAGGTCTACCATCGCGATGTCATTGGTCTGGGCAGCCATCAGGACCGCGCCGCTGGGAAAGGCTGTGAACAGCCAGAACGCATCCAGCTGCTTGTTGCCGAAGGCGCTCGCCGCATCGTTGTATCCCATGGCGTTTCGTTCGATTTTGTCCCAGATGCCCAGGTGGGTGAAGAACAGCTCACAGTTGGCAAAGGCACCGGAGCCAGCGTTGCCCACGCCGACTTTCTTGCCCACCAGGTCCTTGGTGCTCGTAATGCCGGAATTAGCACGCACGATAAGCTGAGCCGGGGCACCGTACAGGAAAGAAACCGCAAGGACGTCCTCGTACTTCCTGGTATCGTTCTTGAGCCGGCCATTCCTGCCCAGGAAGGTATGGCCCGAGTAGACCACGCCGAAGTGGGCTCTGCCCTTGTTCACTTTGCGCAGGTTCTCCACCGAGCCCGCAGAAGATTGCGCCCTTACCTTGAACTCCTTCTTGACGGGCCCGTACACCTGCACGGCGTTGGCGACGACCTGGAAGGTTCCGCCCGCGGGCCCGCCGCTGAAGACGTAGCGTTTCGCGGCGTTGGCGTTCACGGAGAGAGTGAGGCACAGCGCCAGGAAACACAGGCCGGCCAGCACTCGGTGAAGTGTTATGGTTTGCATGGTTCATCCTCCGATGGTGTTGTTCGTCATGGCGTGAGCGCCATGACAACGCGTCTCGGTTGTTGTTGGTGGTTCGCGTTTCGCTCGTTATCGGCTTTCGGTGGTATCACCTCCTCGTGGTGCATGGGTTGCGGGCACCGGAAGATCGTTGCCGGTGACGGACCTGGACGACCTGCCCCGCTGTTCCGGAGTCAGGGGGGTGTCCTGCGTGACAGCGCCCTGCCGGGTTTCCAAGCGTGCCTCCTCAGGTGTGTGCCGCTGCCGCTGGGCCGTGTGCGCTTTCTGTCGAAGTATACTTGAGTCCGATACCCCGCGCTTCGGTGCTCTGGCTTGCCACCGGGGCGCTGCGGTCGTTCCTCG
>JASJBY010000321.1 GCA_030066245.1 Gammaproteobacteria bacterium | reverse complement strand
ATGACCGGCCACCGCCTGTATGCGTACGACTTCGCCAGCAACACCATACCGGGCATAAAACCCCATGAAGAACCCACCTACTGGCGCGATGTGGGCAGTATCGACAGCTATTTCACTGCCAGCCAGGATGTGCTCGGGCTGGAGCCATTGCTTGACGCCTTCAATCCGAGGTGGCCCATCTATTCGGCGAAATACCCGGGGCCAGTGGCAAAGATCGTCTCTGGCGAGATCAGGAACAGCCTGCTCGCCGGTGGCACGATCATCAACGGCGCGTCGGTCCGCAACTCCATCCTCCGTCATGAGGTGTTCCTGGAGCCAGACGTGGTCCTGGAGGACTGCATCATCATGGACAATGTGCGCGTGAAGCGCGGTGCCCGTCTCAAGCGGGTCATCGTCGATCGCTACAACACCATTCCGGCGCGGGCCGAGATCGGCTTCGATTCAGGACAGGACCGGGAGCGTTACACGGTCTCCGAGTCGGGGATTGTCGTGGTCCCGTCCGGGCGAACGGGGGCGCAAGCACGCTCCTTCGCCACCCGGCATCTTTAACTCCGGGAACGGCAGTTGACGGCCTTGTCGCAGAATTAAACCGCTGAGCCATGTCGGGAATCGACGACAATTCCAGCTCACCTTCCGAGCGAGGCCGCCACACCCCGTCCGACTGGCGTTCTTAGGGTAGCCGGATGGAGCACTGGACCGAGTACACCCGCTTTTTCACCGCCCTTCTGGTTATCCTCGACCCGTTCATGGCCGTGCCCATTTTCCTGAGCCTCACGCCTGAAGCCACGGCCGCAGAACGCTCCCGCATAGGCGCCGTGGCAACATTGACGGTCGCCCTGGTGCTCATCGTCTCGGCTCTGGCGGGAGAGGCGCTGCTGACTTTCATGGGCACCAGCCTCGCCTCCCTGCGGGTCGGCGGGGGCATCGTACTGATGTTGATGGCCCTGGCCATGCTGCGGGCAGAAGCCGGCGAGGTGAGGGCCAGCCCGGACGAGGTGCGCACGGCCGAGCAGAAAGAGTCCGTGGCCATCGTGCCGCTGGCCATACCGCTGCTGGCGGGCCCCGGTGCCATCAGCACGGTGATCATCCAGATGGACCGCTCGACGGCGCCCCTGCATCCCTGGGCGGTTGTTGGGGTTATCGTCCTTGTATGCCTTATCCTCTGGATGGTCCTACGCTTGGCGGTCCCCATCGGAAATGCACTGGGACGCATCGGCCTGAACACACTCAGTCGCCTGTTCGGCCTCGTTCTGACAGCCATTGCCGTAGAGATCATGGCGAACGGTCTGAAGGCCCTGTTTCCGTTTCTTGCTCAATGAGAAACCTTCGCAGACGTCTTGCGGACCCTTCGGTCGCGGCGGGGCTGGCTGTAACGCCTCTCAACGCCGTTAAGCCGGCGCTGCCGTCGGCGTTTGCCGGCCCCCGGGAGCGGACTTCAACGGCGACAATACAGACAGCCTTGCAATACTGGTCGTCTTCCGGCACGCGCCCCCTTGATTTCGCTCAGGCCGAGAGGCGAGGGTTGCTCCGCGCATGCTGGGCAAGGGCCGGGAGTCTGCTACTGCGTTATTGCAACGGCACCATGACCGGATACGTCGACAATAAGAAACGTGACGACGGTTTGTGCGTCGTTCACCGTAACAAAGTGAATGTCCCCGACCATGACACCTTCGCCGTCAGGCACCGTCAACAGACCTCCGTCGAGCCCAGGCGTTGAATACGCACAAGGGCAAAAAACGTTTCCGCTGGAAACGACCGGCGCGCCGCTGCATTTGCTCCGGGCGCCAAGACGGCTCTGCCAGTCAACATACCGGGCTTGCATCTGTGGGTTTGCAACTCCCGATTTCCCCGCTCCGCGGGTAGGGGGCCTGCCAAGCGGTCGCAGCCGGCCCGGAAATGCCGGCCCTCCGTGACCCGTACTGCTCGCTTATGGTGAAGTCTCGAGTACTCTACCGTCGTCACCGCCGAACTCAACGACGAGCCCTCACCCGACGCTCGGTGAGCGAGAGCTCGCGACCGCATTTCGAGGCAGTGTCGCCTCCCCCAAGAATATGCTGTTTTCCCGCCCTGGTGTGCTCCGTCCGCTGCTCAGAGGCAATGAGGTCGGAAAAGCCCCTGTACACGCAGTTGGTGTTCATGCGCGGTTGAAAAGTATACTGTGGCTTCCTGTTGCCAATCTCCCTCACGCATACCGCTAGACTCCAGGCGCGAGAATGAACGCATCCTCAAGGGACCATCGTGTCAATTTTCGGTAAGCATACGCTCACCACGCAAGTCATGGTGGCAATGGTCGCCGGAGCTGTGACCGGCATCCTGTTGAGTCCTTTTCACGCAGAATCAGCTTTCGTTCGAGACATAGTTACCGGCGGCCTCTTCCATGTGATTGGCGGCATCTTTATTGCCGCGCTTAAAATGCTGGTCGTGCCTTTAGTGCTCGCGTCGCTGGTGGTGGGAGTCACGGGTCTCAGCGACCTAACATCGCTTGGACGCATCGGCGTCCGCGCTTTGGTTCTCTACCTTTTCACGACCGCGGTCGCATTGACCATCGCGCTATTCGTCGCCGGTCTTGTCTCTCCCGGCGAGGGATTCAAGGTCCAGGATGCCGACATCTCGTTCACGGGCACGGAGCCGCCAGACCTGCGCCAGGTGTTGATAGATATGGTGCCGAGCAACCCGTTCGCCGCCATGGCTGACGGCGCAATGCTTCAGGTCATCGTGTTCGCGTTGCTCCTCGGCGTCGCGATAACGTTGACGGGCGCACCTGGCAAACCGGTTCTGGAGCTCTTCCGGAACGTGAACGCGGTAGTGATGCGCATGGTCGAAATCGTCATGGCCGTGGCTCCGGTAGGCGTGTTCTGCCTGGTGGCAAAGACTTTCTCGGCCCAAGGCCTCGATGTCATCCTGCCACTGGCAGCGTATTTTCTTACCGTTCTCGCCAGTCTCCTGCTCCACGCCTTTTGCAGCTACAGCGTAATCCTGGTTCTGCTAGCTCGCGTCAGCCCGCGTATCTTCTTCACCAAGATGCGTGCGGCGATGACCTTCGCTTTTTCGACCGCGAGCAGCAGTGCGACCATGCCGATCACACTGCGCTCGGTGGAACATCGCCTCGGCGTCGATAACTCGGTCGCCTCATTCACGATTCCGCTCGGCGCGACCATCAACATGGATGGCACTGCAATCATGCAGGGTGTCGCTACCGTATTCATCGCCGCCGTCTACGGCATCGATCTTTCTACTGGCGACTATCTGATGGTAGTGCTCACGGGAACCTTGGCTTCGGTCGGGACCGCCGGGGTACCCGGCGTTGGCCTGATCATGCTCTCCATGGTCCTGGTCCAGGTCGGTCTCCCGGTAGAGGGTATCGCGCTTATCATCGGCGTCGACCGCCTGCTCGACATGGTTCGCACGGCGGTCAACATCACCGGCGACGCGGCCATCACAATGGTCATCGCCCGCGCGGAAAACGCCCTCGATGAGAAGCGCTTCCGTGATCCGCGAGCCGGTACAATTGTCGGCGGGGTGTAGAGCTTCAGCCGGCCGATGGCTGCGCCGCTATAGACCGAGGAACGCTGCTGCAGCTCACGTTGGGCCCTCCTTGGGCTCCTTACCAAAACACAGCGACGCTGCGGGCGGGGCGGCTCAACGGATACCAGCGTTTACCGGCCGATCAACTCCATGAACTCACTGCGCGTGCGTGCGTTGGTCTCGAAGCTTCCGCGCATCGCGCTCGTGACGGTGCTGCTGCTCTGCTTCTGCACGCCCCGCATCATCATGCAGGTGTGACTGGCCTCCATCACCACCGCAACACCGTGCGCCTGGAGCGTCTTCATGAGAGCATCGGCGATCTGGTTGGTCAGCCGTTCCTGAACCTGCAGACGGCGGGCGAAAACGTCCACGACCCTGGCAATCTTGCTCAGGCCGATGACCTGTCCGTTTGGCAGGCAAACGACGTGTGCGCGGCCGAAAAACGGCAGCAGGTGATGCTCACACAGCGAGTAGAACTCGATGTCCCGGACGACGACCATTTCTTTGGCATCCTCTGAGAACAAGGCGTCACTCACTACGTCGCCAACAGTCATTCCATAGCCGCTGGTCAGGAAATCCAGCGCTTTGGCAACCCTGAGGGGCGTGCGCCGGAGGCCTTCACGCCCCGGGTCCTCGCCGACACGAGCCAGCACCTGGCGCACCAGATCCTCGAACGGCGCGTCATATACCTCGTCCGGTCGACCGTCCAGGCTGGCCGCGTAGTGTCCCTCGGTCTCCACGTTGACCGTCTGTTTATCCCGGGTCATGCGGCATTCTCCATTCTTGACCTACATCCAGTGCTTGCGCTTGAAGAGTACAACCTGCAAGCCGACGATAGCGACGAGTAGTACATTGAACTACGAAAAATCCCCATGGATTCTCGGCCGCAGGAATGCCGCCCACATTCACACTCAAGAGCCCTGTCACGAAGCTGATAGGCAGAAAGATGCCGGGGCCCCGCTCGAAGGCCAGTTGAGGCGGTGGCCGGATCTCAGCAACTGCGAAAGCGGCGCTTGCCGCACGCTGGCTCGGCGCGGATAATCGTTCGCGGAGCATAAGCGTCACAGGGGGAATTCGCACGTGGCAAAGCTTGAGGTTAACGGCCAAACCGTCGAACTCGATGTGGATGGTGCCACACCGTTGCTCTGGGTGCTGCGCGAGCAGCTGGGGTTGACAGGCGCCAAGTACAGTTGCGGTATCGGTATATGCGGTGCCTGCACGGTGCATGTCGATGGCGAGGCGGTGCGCTCCTGTGTTGTTCCTGTAGGTTCGCTGAGCGAGGCGCAGAGCATCGTCACCATCGAGGGCTTGTCCGCCGTCGGCAGCCACCCGGTGCAGCGAGCCTGGGCGGAGCTGGATGTGCCGCAATGCGGTTATTGCCAGCCCGGCATGATAATGGCCGTGGCCGCACTGCTCGATCGCAACCCCGACCCCAGCGATGCCGACATCGATGCGGACCTGCCCAACATCTGCCGCTGCGGGACCTACAATCGGGTGCGGCGCGGGGTGCATCGCGCGGTGGAGATCAACAAGCGGGGGAAGGCGTGATGGCTGAGCAATCGGTTACGCTCACTCGACGGGAATTCCTCATCGGCACGGCGGCGGCCGGCGCAGGCTTTTCACTCGGTTTATATTTGCCTTTCGCCAGCGGTCCGGCCGCGGCGGCCGAGACGCCGCCGGAGGTCAATGCCTGGGTGGTGATTCAGCCGGATGACACCGTGATAATTCGTATCGCGCGTTCCGAGATGGGGCAAGGCACGCTTACCGGTCTCGCGCAGCTGGTGGCCGAGGAGCTCGAGTGTGACTGGTCGAAAGTGACCACCGAGTATCCCACGCCGGGTCAGAGCCTGGCGCGCGGCCGGATCTGGGGCAGTTTCTCCACCGGCGGCAGCCAGGGTATCCGCGGCAGCCATGAGTACGTGCGCAAGGGCGGCGCCATGGCGCGCGAGATGTTGATCGAGGCGGCAGCCGAG
>JASJBY010000320.1 GCA_030066245.1 Gammaproteobacteria bacterium | reverse complement strand
GCTATGCCTCTGCGGACGATCGGCCAATCTGCTTTGCCAGAGCGACCCAAGATTCCGACAAAATCGCCGGGAGCGATTTTCAACAGCGGAGCGTAGCGACGCTGGCCCCGCAGGGGCGGAGGGCAGGATGCCCGAAGTAATCCCGGTGAGAAATCCGGGCTAGTCCCGACTCATGCGTATTGTTCACCAGGAGTATACGAAATGTCCGAAGAAGGTCGCTTTACCCTGCACATGGAGCAGCTGGAGGGCTACGAATTCAAGGTTAAGTTCGACTGGGACCAGGTTGCCGACATCGTGCTCGATGAGCCGCCGCCTCTGGGACAGCGTCACGGTCCGAACGCCTCCCGTATGCTTGCTGCAGCGGTGGCCAATTGTCTCAGCGCGAGCCTGCTCTATTGCCTCGCGAAAGCGGACGTGCCCTCGGAGAGTGTCAATACGAAGGTTACCTGCCGGGTCCATCGCAATGAAAAAGGACGCCTGCGCATCGGCGGGTTCGACGTGAGCATCAGGGTGGCGGGCGAGCTGCAGGCGTCCCCGCGCCTGAAACGCTGTCTGGACCTGTTCGAGGATTTCTGCGTGGTTACCGCCAGCGTTCGCGAGGGTATTCCCGTGGAGGTCAAGGTTGAGAACGAAGAGGGTCAGGACCTGTTGGGGGGATAACGAAGAAAGTCAGGCGCACAGGTCCCGGCGGCGACTGATGGTGTCAGTCTGATTCCCTCAAGGCGCGAGTCGTCAAGGTCGATACACTAGGGTGGCTGCAGTCGGCGCAGCCAGCCTCTGTCGGCCGCTTGACCATACCGCCCATGTCGGAATCCGTGTTCAGTCCTTCCTGGTATCGGCTCGCGGACCTCACCCCTCGGTTGCCTGATCACGCCGAGGTACATCGACATCGCTACCGGGGCCAGCTCTGGTATGTGATTCAGGATAGCTCCTCCGCCCAGTTCCACCGATTCAGCCCGGTTGCATACCAGCTGATCGGGCTCATGGACGGCAGTCGCAGCGTGCAACAAATCTGGGAGGCCGCTGCGACGCGGCTGGGTGACGAAATGCCGACCCAGGAGCAGGTCGTCCAGCTACTCGCTCAGCTGCATGCGGCTGATCTGCTCCAATGCGATGTCCCACCGGACACGGACGAGCTGCTGCGACGTTTCCGCCAGCATGAAATAGGCAAGTGGAAACGCCGCCTGATGAGCCCGCTGGCGCTCCGGTTTCCACTGCTGGATCCGGACCGTTTTCTGGCTCGGTGGCAGGCTCACGCGCAGCTCATGTTCGGCTGGTTCGGCCTTTGTCTCTGGCTAACGGTGGTCGGCACCGCTGCGGTGCTGGCCGGCGCCTACTGGTCCGAGCTTTCGCTCGACGTGGCGGACCGGGTACTCAACCCACAAAATCTTCTGCTCCTCTGGCTGATTTTCCCCGTAGTCAAAGCGCTGCATGAGCTGGGTCACGGCTTCGCCACCAAGGTCTGGGGTGGCGAGGTGCATGAGATGGGCATCATGCTGCTGGTGTTCACCCCCGTGCCCTACGTGGATGCGTCAGCGGCTTCGGTCTTCCGCCATCGTCGCCGTCGGATGATGGTTGGTGCCGCCGGTATCATGGTGGAGTTGTTCCTGGCTGCCCTGGCCCTGTTTGTCTGGGTGAATGCCGAATCAGGTGTGGTGCGTGCGGTTGCCTACAACGTGATGCTGATCGCGGGCGTTTCCACGCTGCTGTTCAACGGCAACCCCTTGCTGCGGTTCGACGGATATTACGTACTTGCCGACGCCCTGGAGATGCCGAACCTGGGGCCCCGTGCGAACAAATACATCGGCTACCTGGTGCAGCGGTATCTATTCGGCGTCAGGGAGGCCGAGTCTCCTGCCACCGCGCCCGGCGAACGGACCTGGCTTCTGGGCTACGGCGTACTGTCTTTCTGCTATCGCATGTTCATTATGTTCGTCATTGTCCTATTTGTGGCGGGCAAGTTCTTCACCATCGGAATCGTTCTGGCGGTCTGGGCGTTGACGAGCCAGCTCGTGATTCCGGCCGTGAAGGTGGCGCGGACCGCCTGGACCAGTCCCCGGCTGCGCCGCCGCCGGAAGCGGGTGCTGGGGACCAGCGGCACCCTCGGCTTGTCACTATTGGCTTTGGTGTTGTTCATGCCCTTCCCCTGGTGGACGCAGACCCAGGGCATCGTTTGGCTTCCGGAAAAGGCCCAGGTGAGGGCCGGTGCGGATGGATTCATCAAGCAGATCCTGGTGCGCTCGGGTTCACTCGTCAGAGAGGGACAGCCCCTGGTCGTGTGCGAGGACCCTTTTCTCAGCGCCCGGGTGCGTGTTCTCGAGTCCCGTTTGCGGGAGTTGATGGCTCGATACGAAGCGAAGCGCATGACCGACAGGGTGCAGGCAGAAATCCTGCGGGAGGAACGGTTGGCCGTTGAGGCGGATCTGGCCCACGCGCGTGAGCGCGCGGATGCCCTGCTGGTCCGCAGTCCCAACGACGGCACCCTGGTGATCCCGCGGGACCAGGACTTGCCGGGACGTTTCTTATCTCAGGGGGAACTCGTGGCTTATGTGGCCGATCCGTCACAGGTGACGGTCCGAGCCATGGTGCCGCAGGGCGCCGTTGACCTGGTCAGGCAACGCACACACCACGTGCAGCTGCGGCCCGTCGCCAACCTCTCCCGGGTGTTCAACGCCACCGTACTGCGCCAGGTTCCCGGAGCTACCGAAGAATTGCCGAGCCCGGCCCTGGGAACTTCCGGCGGGGGTCCCTTTGTGGTGGACCCGACGGACGACCGCGGCCTGCGCCTGGTCCAGGGGGCGTTTCAGTTTGATTTGGCGCTGCCTGCCGGTACGCAGATTTCCGCTATGGGCAGCCGCGTGCACGTGCGCTTCGACCATGGCAGGGAGCCCCTGTTCGACCAGTGGTATCGAGCGGCGCGGCAGGTCTTCCTGAAACGGTTCGGCGTGTGATGGCGTTTCCTATGGCGGTCGCCCGCACCGAAGCGGTGACAGCGCCGCGAGCCGCGGCGGCTGAGGCCAGACGAGACCGCTCGCGGAGGCGTGCGGCTCGGCCCGGAGTGTTGAATGGCGTGTGCGGCAGCCAGAACAAGTTTGCAGTCGGCCGGCGAGTCCCTATCAATGCTACTTGACGCAACAGGCAGGGTGTCTGGTAACGGTGCTTATCCGGAACGCCGCGACTCCGGTACCAGCGCCCTGGACTCGGCCGCCGAGCGTCTGGCCGGGGTGCTCAGGCGCCATCGCTACTCCCGTCGAACGACCCTGCGCCGGGTGGCCAAGCTCATCGTGGAGAAAGCCGAGGGTTTGGAGGCAGTCAGCGATCCTGAGCTCAGAGAGCGTGCCATGGGGCTACGCTATCGCCTCCGGGCAGAAGGGCTGAACAACCGGGCGCTTGCCGCACAGGCGTTTGCTCTGGTGCGGGAGACTGCGGGAAGGGTGCTCGGCATGAAGCCCTTCGACGTGCAGCTCATGGGCGGATGGGTGATGTTGCATGGCATGCTCGCAGAAATGGAGACCGGTGAAGGCAAGACTTTGACCGCTACCTTGCCTGCCTGTACCGCCGCGCTTGCCGGGATCCCGGTGCACGTCATCACGGTGAACGATTATCTCGTGGGCCGCGATGCTGAATCCATGCGACCCTTGTACGAAGCCCTCGGGCTGAGTGTCGGCACGATTACCGAGGAAATGGACCCCGGCCGACGCCGGGCGGCCTACGCCTGCGACGTGACCTACTGCACCAACAAGCAGCTGGTGTTCGATTACCTGCGCGACCGGCTGACCCTCGGCAACAAGGGCGGCCACATGCAGCTGCAGCTGGAGCGCCTTTACGAAGGTGCCCCGCGCCTGGACCGTTTGCTGCTGCGAGGGCTGCATTTCGCGATCGTGGACGAAGCCGACAGCGTGCTGATCGACGAGGCCCGAACGCCGTTGATTATCTCCGGAGCCGGGGGCGGCAACGACCAAGAGGCAGTCTATGCCGCGGCGCTGGAGGTCGCGGCAGACCTGGAGCAAGGGCGAGACTACGAATTGGGGCAGCGGCAGCGGGAAGTGACCTTGACCGAAGCGGGTCGCGCGCGGCTGGCCATGTGGCCGGGCCCGACGGAGGGACCCTGGCGTGGCCGGCGGGGGCGAGAAGAGCTGGTCAGAATGGCGCTGAGCGCCCGGCACCTGTTCGTCCGGGACCGGGACTATTTGGTGCGCGACGGCAGGGTGCAGATCATTGACGAGTATACCGGGCGAGTGATGGCCGACCGTGCCTGGGAGCGGGGCTTGCACCAGCTCATCGAAGCAAAGGAAGGTTGTCGGGTGACAGGCCAGAAAGAGACTCTGGCGCGTATCAGCTACCAGCGCTTCTTTCGGCGTTACATGCGCCTGGCCGGTATGTCAGGAACAGCTCAGGAGGTGGCCGGCGAGCTGAGCGCGGTTTACCGCCTCGGGGTGGTGAGGGTTCCCCCCAATCGCCCCGTCCGGCGCCGCCCCGGAGAGGATGGGATCTACCCCGAGGAGCAGCTCAAGTGGACCGCGATTGTTCGGCGCATCGCGGCGGTGCATGAACGGGGACAGCCGGTCCTCGTGGGGACCCGCTCCGTGGAGGCCTCGGAGCACTTGAGCAATCTGCTGCGCCAAGCCGGTCTTGCCCATGAGGTCCTCAACGCGCGCCAGGACGAACGTGAAGCCGAGATCATCAGCCGGGCGGGTGAGCGGGGGCGCATTACCGTTGCCACGAACATGGCGGGACGAGGCACGGACATTCGCCTGGGGGCGGGTGTGGCGAAGCTCGGCGGCCTGCACGTCATCGCGAGCGAGCGCCACGAAGCGCGACGCATCGACCGCCAGCTGTTCGGACGCTGCGCTCGGCAGGGTGAGCCGGGAAGCCATGAGGCAATCGTTTCCGTGCAAGACGATCTGGTGGAAAGATTTGCCCCACCCCATATCAAATGGCTGCTGCAAAAGGCCGCCAGAGGACGCTACTCCCGTGGACCGGGGCGCTGGGCTTTGCGCGTCGCGCAACGGGCGGCAGAACGCCAGCACGCACGCCTGCGGCGGGACTTGCTGCGGACAGACGAGCAGCTGGCCAGGCTGTTGGCATTCTCCGGCCAGCCCGAGTGAGAGGTCGGCAGGAAGAAGATCAGCGGTCAGCGGGCGGGGGGCAGCGGACGGCAACAGGGAAGAAGGGGGCGGGGAGCAAAGGGCAGAGAGCAGGTACCGTAGCACTGTTCACTATTCACGATTCACCGACTCTCAAGCAGGACATCGTGATGAAGCCGGGGCGTGTAGGCCCGGAACAGGTTCCCGCAGGCCGCACGGCTGGGAAGGTATGACGGTTAACCCGGATTTCTCACCGGGATTCGGAATCTTGGTTCGCTCTGGCAAAGCAGATTGGCCGATCGCCCGCAGAGGCATAGCTGTAGCTATGTCTCAAGGGGGAT